>JAFAYP010000018.1 GCA_019240305.1 Solirubrobacterales bacterium | reverse complement strand
ACCACCATGTAGACCTCGGTCCGGTTGCAGGTCGAGATCGTCACCGCCTCGTGGACCTCGCCGGTGCCCCGCAGGTCGCGCAGGAAGCCGCCGGCGCGTGCCTCGGGCAGGGCCAGGCGCTCGCGGACCTCGACCGGAGCGGTCTTGTGCGAGACCCCGATCGCGAGCAGCTCGCTCACGCCACCGGCTCTCGCGCGCGCTCGGAGTCCTGACCCGACTCCCCCGCCGCCTGCTGGCGGCGCAACTCTACGTCGCGCCTGAGCTCGGTCAGATCGCGCTCGGTGCGGGCCAGGCGGGTGGCCACGATCGCCACATAGATCAGCACTATCGCGAGGAACACGACGTACGCGCCGGCCACGTACTTGCCCGCGGTCTGCAGCGGCAGGGCGGGTGCCACGGCGAGGATCATGACGGCGCCGCACTCCGCTTCAACGGCGCCACCCCGTCATCGCCCAGGAGCGCGCGTCGCAGCGCCCGCACCTGCATGCGCGTGCTCTTGGCCGCCATCTCGTACTTCCACAGCGTCACGTACAGAAGCGCCATCCCCACCAGCGAGACCAGGAACGTGAGCCGCATCGCGCCCGGCAGGTTGCCGCCGGTCAGCGTCAGGACGCGCGGGTGGACATACGCCTGGGCCAGGCGGACCGCGATGAAGTTGAGCGGGACGAACGCGCCGGCGATCACCGCGAACACGCTCGCGTAGCGCGCCTGACGCTCGGAATCCTCGATCGAGAAGCGCAACGGCTGGTAGGTGCAGAAGAGCAGCAGCACGATCAGGAACGAGGTGAGCGTCGGATCACTCCATACCCACCAGTGGCCCCAGGACGCCTTGGCCCAGATTCCGCCGGTGATCAGCGTGCCGATCCCGAAGATCAGCGCCATGTGAATCGCCACGTAGGAGCGGATGTCCCACCGGCGGTCGCCCGTGCGCAGGTGCATGGCGCCGAGCAGGCCACCAAATACGAATCCGCACAGGGCGGTGATGGCCAGCGGCACGTGGAGATAGAAGATCTTCTGGATGAAGCCCTGGTCGGCATCCAGGGGCGCATAGAAGAACACCAGCGCAAAGGCCACGGTGATCGTGGCGACGGTGGCGAGGGCCAGACCGCGCAGGCCGCGGCCGTAAGTAGTCAAAACGTCAGTCCTCCAGCAAGAAATCGAAGACGGCGTAGGCGAGGAGGGCGAAGACCACATCATAAAGAGCAAGGATCAACACCCACCTCGCCGGCGGCCAGGACGAGCCGTGAACGGCCAGCAGCGGCCCGATCCCCCGCGCGAGCGCGATCAGCGCCGGCATCAGCAGCGGCAGCCCGATGATCGGCCCGATCAGGTCGCGCGCACGGGTGTGAACGGCGATCGCCGAGACCAGCGTGCCGATCACCGCCAGCGCCACATCGCCCAGGAGCAGCATGGCGATCAGGCCGAGCAGGGGCGGTCCGAGCGAGGTCCCCAGCAGCAGCAGTCCGAAGGCCGGCACGGCGATCACTTCGAGCACGGCGAGGAACACGAACAGGGCCAGAGCCTTGGCCACGAGCAGGGCCGAGCGGTCGACCGGGGCCAGCAGGAACGCGTCGAAGCCGCCCTGTTCGCGTTCGGCCACGAACAGCCGGTTGATCCCGAGCATGGCGGCGAACAGCAGGGTCGCGGTCAGCACGCCGGCCGCCAGCTGCCCGTCGACCGTGTCGCGGTTCAGGCCGAAGTGGAACACCACCAGCGTGGCGAGCGCGAACAGGACCATGGCGGGCACGGTCTCGAGGCCGCGCAGCTCGAGCAGGAGGTCCTTGCGGAGGACCGTGATCGTCGTCCGCCATGAGCCCGGAGCTCGCTCCTCACGCATACAGCCGCCCCACCGCCTCGCGGTCCACCCGGCCTGGCTCGGTCAGGAAGGCCGCCCGCCCACCCTCGAGCCCGAGCACGAGATCGGCCTCGGCCAGCGCCGCTTGTGGATCGTGGCTCGTCAGGATCCGGGTGGCACCGGACGCCCGGCCGATCAGGGGAGCCACCAGCTGGGTGGCGGCCGGATCCAGGTTGGCCAGCGGCTCGTCGAGGAGCAGCACGCTCGGGCGGTGCAGGATCACCCGGCACACCGCGAGCCGCTGCACCATCCCGCGTGAGAGCAGACGCACCGGCTCATCGGCCCGTTCGCGCATCCCGACCGCCTCGAGCACATCCTCGACCCGGGCGATGGCCACGCCGTGCAGCCGCGCGTGGTAGGTGAGGTTCTCGCGCCCGCTCAGGTCGCGGTAGAGCAGGGGGTCGTGGCCGAGCAGCCCAAGCCGCGCGCGCACCGCGAACGCCCGCGCCGGCAGCGCCTCGCCCAGCACCCGGACCTCGCCGGCGTGGGGGCGCAGCAGGGTGGCGAGGATCCGCAGCAGGGTCGACTTGCCCGCGCCGTTTCGCCCCAGCACCGCGAGCGTCGCGCCCGCGGGAACGGAAGCCGAGACGTCCCGCAGCACGGTCCGCTCGCCGAAGCGGCGGACCAGCCCGCGCAATTCAATGGCCGGGGGTGGGTCCACCCTTGTGCTGCAGCGTCGTCACCACATGCCCGAGCGTCGGCCCGATGACCGGAAACAGCTCGCCGATCGCCTTCGGGTTGCCGGGAAAGTTGACGATCAGGGTCTGGCCCGCGAGACCGGACACCCCGCGCGAGAGGATCCCCATCGGGGTGTGCCTGAGTGCCTCGGCCCGCATGGCCTCGGCAAAGCCGGGTGCCTCGCGGTCGATGACCGCCCGGGTCGCCTCGGGGGTCACGTCGTCGTGCGTGAAGCCGGTGCCGCCCGTGGTGAAAATCAGCGCCGCACCGTTCTTGGCGTGCCGGCGCAGCAGCTTCTCGATCGCCTTGCGATCGTCGGCCACCACGTCGCGCGCGACGATCTCGGCGCCCGCCGCTTCGGCCAGCTGGGCCAGCGCCTCGCCCGAGCGATCCTCGGAGCGGCCGGCGGCCACAGAGGTCGAGACGGTGATGATCGCGGTCCTCATGACCCGGCCAAGGGTAGGCGCTCAGAGCGCCCGGCGGGGTCAGCCCGCCGGCTCGGAGAACACCTGCTGGGTGACCGGGCCCCGCCGCACGAGCACCGAGAGGCGACCACGCGGGACGATCACGTACCCGTCGTTCTGCAGCGTCGCCGTGGCCCGCGCCGCGATCGTGAACTGCCGGTGCTCCAGGGCGCCCTTGGCCAGCGACGCCGACAGCCCCACCACTCCGTCGTCGAGCAGGGGACCGGCGCAGCGCGTTCGCCACGACCCCGTGAACCCGCCGAACCGGCCGGTCGAGCCTGGTTGGAGCCCGACCTCCACCCCGGCGGTCGAGGCGCTGTCGGTGCATGTCTCGCCCGATTGGCTGATGTTCGCCTGAACCGCCCCGGTCCACGACGCCAGGAGCGCCACCGCGATCCCGTGCCCGCGTCCGTTTCGGCTGATCCCAAGTGCGGTCAGGAAGTCTCGGTAGGGCCGGCTCGCCGGGCCGGTCGCGATCACCTGGGCCGAGACGTCGTGCGCCGGCGACTGCAGGCTGAGGCTTCCGCTGAGCCCGCAGGTGTCGAGCAG
>JAFAYP010000539.1 GCA_019240305.1 Solirubrobacterales bacterium | reverse complement strand
GATCGCGGCGTGGGCGAGCCACCGCACGCGGTCAGTACGCCGTGCAGCGGGAGCGGTGGCGGGGCTCGGCCTTGTAGCGCTCCTCCTGGCCGCGATGCCAGAGCAACGAATCGATGTCGGCCTCGCGGGCGCCCGCCCGCTCGGCGGCGATCAGCTCCACCGCGTGCACCGCGCAGGCCCGGATCTCGACCTCCTCGCGCGAGCCGTGTTCGAGCAGCTCGCCACGCTCGATCCGCCCGAGCAAGCCAGGATCGTAAGTCAGCAGCCCGTCGAGGCGCAGGACGTGGGGGACAAGGTTGTCGGCGAACATGGTCAGGCGGTCGAGGTCGCGGAAGGCCGCCACGCCGGCGCGCGAGAGGTCGGCCGCAGCCACCTGGGCGCGCTTGAGAAAGGAGACCTCGAGCCCGTCGTATCGCGAGGTGTCCGAGAAGCAGTCCCAGCCGCGGAGGAGCTCGACGAGCGCGACGGCCGAGCTGCCGGCGGTATCGACGACGTCGGCAAACCGACCGTCGTAGTCCCCGACATGGCTGCCGAGATCGCGCAGGCTCAGTGCGAACAGGGCCATCAGCTCATGGCCGGGGTCCTGGGCGAAGGTGGCCGCGACCTCCGCGGTCTCGATCTCGGACAGCGCCGCCGCCGACCAGGGGCCGTGGTCGGTGAACCGCTGGCTCAGCGCCGTGGCGATCGTGAAGTAGCCCGAGCGGCCGCCCGGCTTGCGCAGAGTGGGAAACCAGCCCGATCCGAAGTTGATGGCGCCGAGGGTCAGCCAGAACGCGGACAGCTCCTCGCGGCTGCCCTCGGTCAGGTGGGCCTCGGGATCGGGACCGCCCTCGGGCAGGTCGATCGGGAGGTTTCCCACGTAGCCGGCGGTCCGCTCGCGCTCGATCCGCACGTTCTCGGCGCGCTCGGCGATCTGCGCGCAGACCGCTCGGAGGTCGGTGAGGAGGTCCGTCATGAGCAGGAAGCGTCCCAGACGGCGACGACCACTGTCCCCGCTACCGTTGGACCCGGTCCTATGGCTGACACCGCCACCGAGCTCGAAACCCTGCTGGCGGGGCTGAACGACCCCCAGCGCGAGGCGGTCACCTACGGCGACGGACCGCTGCTCATCCTGGCCGGCGCGGGCTCGGGAAAGACTCGGGTCCTGACGCACCGGATCGCCTATCTGGTGGCCACCGACCGGGCCAAGCCGAACGAGATTCTGGCCATCACGTTCACCAACAAGGCGGCGTCGGAGATGCGCGACCGCGCCGAGTTGCTGGTGGGACGCCGGGTGCGGGCGATGTGGGTGATGACCTTCCACGCCGCCTGCGCGCGGATGCTGCGCGCCCACGCCGACAAGCTCGGGTACACGCGCCGATTCACGATCTATGACCAGGCCGATGCCCGGACGCTGATCAAGCGCTGCCTGGACGAGCTCGGAATCGACCCCAAGCGCTTCACCCCGGCGTCGATCCACAATCAGATCTCCGACGCCAAGAACAAGCTGCGTGACGCCGAGGCCTACGGGCGGATGGTCGGGTCGTTCTTCGAGCAGACGGTGGCCGACGTGTTCCACCTGTACGAGCGCGAGCTGCACCGCATGAACGCGATGGACTTCGACGACCTGCTGGTGCGCGCGGTCGACGTGCTCCAGCTCTTCCAGGAGGTCCGCGACCAGTACGCCAGCGGCTTCCGCCACGTGCTGGTCGACGAGTACCAGGACACCAACCACGCCCAGTACCGCTGGCTCCAGCTGCTGGCCGAGGAGCGTCGCAACCTGATGGTGGTCGGTGACGATGCTCAGTGTCTGGTCGCGGGCACGCTCGTGACGATGGCCGACGGATCGCGCCGGCCGATCGAGACCGTCGGCGTGGGGGATTCCGTGTTGTCGGGGTGGGGCGGCGGCGTGTTCGGACCGGCTGCCGTGACGCGCGTACACCGGTCCGTGCGGTTCGACGGCGTGGCGATCACACTGCGGTCGGGACGGCGGCTGATGAGCACGCCCGAGCACACCCACTTCGCGGGATATGGGGTTGCCGCACCGGCGCTCGCGCCCGCCGGCGCGACCATGCAAAACCCGTCAAACCTCCGATTCGCCGGGCATCCTGGCGACATAAGCATGGTGAGCATGCTTATGTCGCCGGCGCGGCGGAGCGGCGGGGAGTTTGGCGCGTTTCACATGGGCGAGGGGAAGCGGATGCACGCTCGGGTG
This sequence comes from Solirubrobacterales bacterium, assembly GCA_019240305.1. Lineage (GTDB taxonomy): Bacteria > Actinomycetota > Thermoleophilia > Solirubrobacterales > Solirubrobacteraceae > Palsa-465. The sequence continues at coordinate 3,654 of JAFAYP010000539.1, read as the reverse complement.
GGCGCCGACGGTGGAGCGCTGCCGTTCATGCCGGCGGGGCTCGTGCGCCCCGGCATGGTGATGTTCACCGAGGGCGGCGGCTACGACGTCGTGGACCGCGTCGAGCGGGTGGCGCTGAACGCGCCGGTGTACGACCTCGACATCGAGCGGACCCACAACTTCATCGCGAACGGGATCGTCACCCACAATTCGATCTACGGGTTCCGGGGCGCCGACATCAAGAACATCCTCGAGTTCGAGGACACCTTCCCGGACGCGCACGTGGTCAAGCTCGAGCAGAACTACCGCTCGACGCAGACGATCCTCGACGCGGCCAACGCGGTGATCCGCAACAACCGAGGCCAGAAGCCCAAGTCGTTGTGGACCGACGTGGGGCAGGGCGATCCGATCAAGGTGCGTGAGCTCGAGGACGAGCACGCCGAGGCGCGCTACGTGACCGGCGAGATCCAGCGCCTGCTCGACGACGGGGTCTCGCGAGCCGAGATCGCCATCTTCTACCGGACCAACGCCCAGTCCCGCGTGCTCCAGGACACGCTGGTCCGCGGCGACGTTCCCTACCAGGTGATCGGCGGACCCAAGTTCTACGACCGCGCCGAGATCAAGGACGCGATCGCGTACCTGATCACGATGGTCAACCCCCAGGATGCCGGGTCGTTCAGCCGCATCGTCAACTCACCGAAGCGGGGGATCGGCTCGACGTCGATGTCGCGCCTGCTGGCGTACTCCAACACGACCGGCACCTCGGTGTGGGACGCGGCGTCGGAGCCCGAGCAGGTGCCGGGGCTCGGTCCGGCCGCGGTCAAGGCGTTCCGGCGGTTCATGGCCACGATGCACGTGCTCCGCGAGCGCGCGGAGACCAACCCCCCGATCGCCGAGCTGCTCAAGGAGGTGCTCCAGGAGAGCGGATACCTCGAGGCGCTCGAGGCCGAGCGGACAATCGAGGCCCAGGGCCGGATCGAGAACCTGGAGGAGCTGGTCAACGTGGCCACCGAGTACGACGTGCGGATGGCGGCCGAGCCCGAGCGCGCGGCCTCGCTCGCCGACTTCCTCGAGCAGACCGCGCTTCGCTCCGACGCCGACGACCGCAGCGACGACCAGGGCCTGGTGACCCTGATGACGCTGCACAACGCCAAGGGCCTCGAGTACCCGATCGTGATGATGATCGGCCTCGAGGAGGGGATGTTCCCGCACTCGCGGGCGCTCGACGAGGGCGACGTCGAGGAGGAGCGCCGGCTCTGCTACGTCGGGATCACGCGAGCCGAGCGCGACCTGTACCTGACCTATGCCCGCACCCGCAACGTCTTCGGGGCCCGCAACTTCGGAGCGCCCAGCCGCTTCATCTCGGAGATCCCGGCGGAGCTGACCGACCGCGAGCAGCAGCAGCAGCCCCGTGGCCTGGCGGGCATCCGTGCTCGCGCGACTTCGTGGACTCGCGCGGGCGACGACGACGCCGGCGGCTGGGACGCACCCGCGGCGGCCGCCGCGCCGAGCTTCCGCCTCGGCGAGGACGTCGTGCATCCGAAGTTCGGCGATGGCGTGGTGACCGGCCTCGAGCCCGGCGGGATCGTGGTCATCCACTTCAGCCGGGACGGCACGGATCGCAAGATGGTGGCCGATCTGGCGCCGATCTCCCGCCGGTAGCGCCGCCTCGCGACCGCCCCGGCGGCTGTAGCGCCGCCTCGCGACCGCCCCGGCGGCGGTAGCGCCGGTCGATCGACTAGGGTCCGCCGCGAACCATGAGCGCGACGATCATCGACGGAAAGGCGGTTGCCGCGCGCGTGCGCGCCGAGGTCGGGCGTGACGTGGCGGCGCTTTGCGAACGCGCCGGCCGGGCTCCCGGCCTGGCCACGATCCTGGTTGGGGACGATCCGGCCTCAGCCGTCTACGTGGCGAACAAGCGCAAGGCGTGCGCCGAGGCGGGGATTGCCGACTTTCACCAGCACCTTCCGGCCGGAGCGAGCCAGGACGACGTCGCGGCGGTGATCGAGGAGAACAACGGCAACCCGGAGGTGAGCGGGATCCTGCTCCAACTGCCCGTCCCGAAAGGGTTGAACGGCAAGGAACTGACCGCGCTGATCGACGCCGACAAGGACGTCGACGGCCTCACCCACGTGAGCGCCGGCCGGCTGATGCAGGGGGCGGCCGGGCTGCGTCCGTGCACTCCGCTCGGGGTGGTGGAACTGCTCGACAGCTACTCGGTGGCGCTCGAGGGGGCCGAGGTCGTGGTGGTGGGACGCTCGGACCTGGTGGGCAAGCCGGTTGCGTTTCTGCTGCTCGAGCGCAACGCCACCGTGACCATGTGCCACTCGCGCACGCGCGAGTTGGCGGCGGTGTGCGCGCGGGCCGACGTGCTGATCGCCGCGGTAGGGCGAACCGAGATGATCGGGCCCGACCACGTCAAGCCGGGCGCGGCGGTGATCGACGTCGGGATCAACCGCACCGAGGACGGACTCAAGGGCGACGTGAAGTTCGACGCGGTGGCCCAGAAGGCCGGGCTGCTGACGCCGGTGCCTGGTGGCGTGGGCCCGATGACGATCGCGATGCTGCTGCGCAACACCGTCATCGCGGCCAGGCTGGCCGCCGGCGAAACGTAAAGTGGCGGGAAGGAGGAGGGGCCCCGGCCTCGAAGAGGTAACCGTGGAGGACCAGATTCGCCGTCTGCACCTGGAACGCCTCTCGCGCGAGGACTGGCTGCTCGTCGGCGTGGCCGTGGCGCTCATGTTCGATCTGCTCGTGCTGCCCTGGTTCTCGTTCGGCGCGACGATCAACGTGGGCTCGGCCACGGTCTCGATCGGCGGGTCGCTCACCGCGGTGGACGCACCGGACGCGTGGCTCGGCGTGCTGGCACTGCTGGCCTGCGCGTTCCTGGTCGCCGACCTCGGGTTCGAGCGGCTCTCGCCCGAGACGCACGTGCCGTCGATCGCCTCCGATCGGAAGACCACCCGGTACGTCCTGGCCTGCGTCGCGGCCGGGCTGATCGCATTCAAGTTCGTGCTTCACATCGGACGCTTCGGTGAGCTCGCGCTGGGCTTCTGGCTGGCCGTGCTGCTCGTCGCCGGGCTGGTGGCGTTGACCCGGCGAAGCCATGAGGCCCAGGCCCAGGCCCACGCCCAGGCAACGGCACCCGCACCGGCGCCAGCCGGCGACCCGGCGCCCGAGCCGGGCTCCACCGCCTGATGGGCATCGACGCAGCCCGGCTGCGGCGCGGCGAGCTGCTCGCCGGGGTCGGCGCGGTGCTGCTGACGGTGTTCATGGTGGCCGGCAAGTGGGCCGGCGGCCGCTCGGGATGGCAGACGCTGGTCAGCGTGCGCTGGCTTTTGGCGGTCACGATCGTCCTGGCCTTCGCGCTGGTGATCACCCAGGTGAGCCGCCGCTCGCCCGCGGTGCCGGTGTCGCTCAGTCTGGCACTCACGGTGATCGGGCCGATCAGCGTGCTGGCGCTGATCTACCGGATCCTCATCAGCCCTCCCGCCCACCAGCACGCGGCCGCCTACCTCGGGCTGCTCAGCGCGCTGGCCCTCGCCTACGGCGGTTACCTGTCGTTGCGCGAGGAGGGCGTCGCCCGGCGGGATGCGCCGAGCGAGATCCCGGTCGTCGGACCGGGAGGCGAGGGTGGCTGGGCCGAGGCCGAGAAGCGCTCCTAGAATGGGGCCA
>JAFAYP010000323.1 GCA_019240305.1 Solirubrobacterales bacterium | reverse complement strand
GCTTGGGCTCGGCGGCCAGGGCGATCGCGATCATCACGCGCTGGCGCATGCCGCCGGACAGCTGGTGAGGGTATTGGCGGAAGCGCTCGTGGGCGGCGGGGAGCCGGACCAGCTCCATCAGCTCGACGGCTCGATCGTGGGCCGCGGCTTTGGTCATGTCGGTGTGCAGATGAATCGCCTCGGTGATCTGAGGTCCGATGCGCAGCGTCGGGTTCAGCGACCGCGCGGGATCCTGGAACACCATCGCGATCTGGCCCCCGCGCACCGCGCGCATCCGCCGCTCCGGCAGCCCGATCAGCTCCTGGCCGTCGAAACGGACCGATCCACTGATGTGCGCGCTCCGGGGAAGCAGGCCGATGATCGCTCGCGAGCTGACCGTCTTGCCGCAGCCCGACTCTCCGATCAATCCCACGGTGCGGCCGGGCGGAACCGTATAGGTGAGGCGGTCGACCGCGCGCACCACCCCGCCGGCTTGGCGGAAATCGACGCGCAGGTCGGTCACCTCGAGCAGCGACGCGCCGCTCGGCGCTGGCTCGCGTGCGGCCGGCTCGCCGTCACCCGTGGGGGCGACTCCGTTGGCGCTCACTGCGCGCTCCAGCGCGCCCGGAGGCTCTCGCCCAGGAGGTTGAAGCAGACAACCGTGATGAACAGCGCGGCGCTCGGCAGCAGCACGAACTTCGGCTGGGCCGACAGCAGACCCTGTCCCGAGGCGATCATGTTGCCCCAGCTCGGGGTCGGAGCCTGGATCCCGAGGCCGAGGAAGCTCAGGGCTCCCTCGAGCACGATCACGATGCCCATGCCGAGCAGCGCGAACGTCATCAACTCAGGCAGGATGTTGGGCATGATGTGGCGCAGCAACATGCGGGTGTGGCCGGTCCCGGACAGGCCGGCGGCCACGATGTAGTTCTGCTCGCGCACACGCAGGGTGGCGGCGCGCGCGATGCGCGCGAGGGCGGGGACGCTGAAGAATGACAGCGCCCAGATCGTGTGCACCTCCCCGGGGCCCAGCCGCTCGGCGATCGCCACGGCGAGCACCAGCGCCGGAAACGCGATCAGCACATCGAACAGGCGCATGATCACGCCCTCGCGCCAGCCGCCGATGTATCCGGCGAACGCCCCGAGCAGCCCGCCGAGGAGCAGGCCGATAGCGGTCACCGCGATCGAGACCTCGAGCGAGGCCCGGCCTCCGTACAACAGGCGCGACCACTCGTCGTTGCCGTTGATGTCGGTTCCGAACAGATGGCCCGGGGAGAACGAAGGCAGGTTGGAGTTGAGGATGCTGCCCCCGGTCGGCGCGGGGACTGGGCCGATGATCGGCCACAGGAAGCACAGGAACAGGATCGCCGCGACCAGGAAGGCGGGGAGCCAGATTCCGCCGATTGCCCGCAGGCGGCCAAAGCGCGCGCCGAGGGCCGCCGACGGTCCCAGCGCGGTGGGCTCCAGTACGCCCGGGACGGCAGTCTCAGTTGGTGGCACTGCCATATTTCACCCTGGGGTCGAGTGCCGCGTACAGCAGGTCCGCGATCAGGTTGGCCAGGATCACCATCAGCGCGAACACGAAGACCGCGCCTTCCACCACCGGTACGTCCCGCTGGTTGATCGCCGAAAGCAGCTCGTGGCCGATCCCCGGCAGGCCGAAGATCTCCTCGATGATCACGGTCACACCCAGCAGCGTCCCGAAGTTCAACGCCACCGTGGTGATCAGGCCGAACACCGAATTGCGTAGGGCATGACGGGTGATGACTCGCCATGCCCCCGCGCCCTTCGCGCGGGCGGTGGTCACGTAGTCCTCGCCGTGGAGCTGTTGAATCAGGTCGGCCCGCAGCTGACGCGTGTAGAAGCAGAGCAGCGACAGCGCAATCGAGACCGCCGGCATGATCAGATACTTGATGTTGGTGCCAAAGCCATGATCGGGCGGCACCCAGCCCAGCGCCGGGAGCCAGTTCAGCTTGACGGCGAACACGTAGACGAGAATCAGCGCCAGCACATAGTTGGCAATCGACAGTCCGGCCATGCTGAACACCATCGCCACCCGGTCGAACACGCCTCCGGGACGCCGCGCCGACAGCAGTGCGGTCGGCACCGCGAAGACCAGCGCGATCAGCAGCGCGAAGGCGACCAGCTCGAAGGTCACCGGCAGATCCGCGCCGAGAATCGAGGTCACGCTCTGGCCGCTGGCCAGCGAATGACCCAGGCTCCCGGTCACCAGGTCATGTAGCCAGTTGACGTAGCGGGTCAGCAGCGGCTTGTCGAGGCCAAGCTGGACCGACAGCTCGTGGACCTGCTGGGGCGTTGCATTGATCCCCAGCAACTCCTGCGCCGCGTTGCCGGGGAGGTGATTGATGACCAGGAAGGTCAGGAACGTCACCCCCCACAGCACCGGGATGGCGAGCAGGAGCCGCCGGCCCAGGAACCGCAGCATCGGTGAGGAACCCACGCGGGCGAGTGCCCCTGGGCGCTGTCTGACTCCCGGCAGGGGCGCGGACGCGGTGCTGCTCATCCGTGCACCCTGCCAAACAATCGCCGACGGCTCAAGACGTCGAGATGTCCTCCCACAGGACCTGCGGGTTGACCGCCACCGACGGGATCGGGGTGGTCAGGCCAGGGCCTTGAGCGCCCTTGGCGACGTTCCACCCGGAGATCGGGAACAGGAACGGTCCCAGGGCGTTCTTCGCGATGTAGGCCGCTGCCTGGTCATACATCGACTTGCGGGCAGCCGGGCTCACCGCCGCCGCGCCACCAAGGATCAGCGCGTCGAGCTTCGGGTCGTGCACGCCACTGAACGGCGATTTGGAGAAGAATCGGAAGGCGAGACCGACCCCGCCCGCGGGATCCCACGCGCCCGCGGTCTGGAACGCGATCTGCCACGGGCCCGCGAACTGCTGGATCAGGCTGGCCAGGGGATAGAAGTGGATCGAGGCGTTGATACCGGCCTGCTTCCACATCTGCTGCATCGCGACCATCATCGGCTGAGTCTGCGGCTGCTGGATCGTGAAGTAGTTGATGTTCAGCCCGCCCAGCTGCTTGACCAGAGCCTTGGCCTTGGCCAGGTTGTAGGTGAGATAGCCGGGCACGCTCGGCTCGTAGAACAGCCCAGCGGGCGCGGTGAACGACTCGGTGACCGGGTACACGTTCCCGAACAGCTTCTGGTCGAGCAGCGGCGCGTTGGTCGCGTAGTAGATCGCCTCGCGCGCCTTGATGTTGTTAAACGGCGGGATCTTGGTGTTGAACTGGATGTCGTACGGCGAGGTCGACGGCTCCTGGGTGACGGTCGCACCCGCGGACTTGAACGAGCCGACCAGCTGCCTGGTGCTCAGCCCCTCGTAGGCATTGCCCTGGCCAGCCTGGATCGCTTCCAGTGCGGACTCGTCCCCCGCCGTCGTCTTGAACGTGAGTCCAGCGAGCAAAGGATGGCCAGCTTGCCAGTAGGTGGGGTTCTTCGCGAGCACGAGCGTGTTGCTGAGCGTGTCCGAGACCACCGTGAACGGGCCCGCGCCCACCGGCTTGAGCTTGAACGCCTGCTCGCCGAGCTTCTTGAGCGCGGTCGGGGATGCGATCCACGAGAAGTTCGAGTCTTGAAGCTGGTTGACGAACGCGCCGTCGGGCGCCGTGAGGTTCACGGTCACGGTCTCGGGACCCGTCGCCGTGATCGACTTCACGACGAAGTTCGTCGGCTTGCACGTGCAGGTTGTGGCTTCGTCGCGGTTCCAGTTGTAGGCGACGGCGGCGGCATTGAACGGCGTGCCGTCAGAAAACTTGACGCCCGGCCGCAGGGTGATGTCGATCGTCGCGCCGCCGTGTGAGAACTTGTAACCGGTGGCCAGGTCAGGAGTGAGCTGATTGTTGCCCTGGAGCTCCCAGAGCTCTCCGTAGATCGAGTCCATCATGCTCTGGTCGGCGGCCCCGTTGACGTTCGTCGCCGGATCCAGCCCGGTCGGCCAGTCACCCGCGAAGCCTGCGCTCTCGAGCACGGTGATCGACCCGCCCGACTTGGTCGCTCCCGTGGGTGCCGCGGACGACGTGGAGGACGAGGAGGCCGACGCCGACCCCGATCCCGAGGACGTCGACGACGACGAACCTCCGCACGCGCTCACGAACACAGCGATCAGAAACAGACAGGCCGCAATCGCTGCCGGCCTGCGCAAACGGATGGCATCGCTCATCCCGGGCTCTCCTCCTCGTGCAGCCTATTCGCCGGCGCCGCCTCCGCGTATGCGCACAGGGGGCAGCGCGCGGCCGATGTTAATACGGTTGTCAACGATCTTGTGGCACGTTCAGGGCCGTCTACACCCCTGGCACAGAGGCTGTGCGCGGACGGTCAACTCGCCGGTTCCCCCTAACTGAACGTCAACGTTGAGGCGGCACAGGCGGTCCGGGGCTTACCCCTGAGGTAATCGACGGCGCCGGGTTCGGTTGCGATCGTCCGGCGCATGACGACACACGAACTCACTCGCACCGGCGGCCCGGACGCGGCCGCCACCGGGACAGCCAACCGCTGGCTCCCCCTGCCCATCGTCCTTGCCGGCACGTTCATGGTCGTG
>JAFAYP010000163.1 GCA_019240305.1 Solirubrobacterales bacterium | reverse complement strand
GCGGCTCGACCCGGACGTGCCGATCGAGGAGACCGTGGGCGCGATCGCCGAGCTGGTGCAGGCCGGCTACGTGCGACACATCGGCCTCTCGGAGGTTGGGGCAGAGACCATCCGCCGGGCCGCCGCGGTGCATCCGATCTGCGACCTGCAGATCGAGTACTCGCTGATCTCACGGGGAATCGAGGACTCGATTCTGCCCGCCTGCCGCGAGCTCAAGGTCGGGATCACCGCCTACGGGGTGCTCTCGCGTGGACTCATCAGCGGCCGCTATCGCGCCGACGCCCAGCCGGAGGGCGGTGACATTCGCGGCCGGATGCCGCGCTTCCAGGGCGACAACCTCCGGCACAACCTCGCGCTGGTCGACGCGCTACGGGCGCTGGCCGAGGCCAAGCAGGCCACGGTGGTTCAGGTCGCGTTCGCCTGGGTGCTCTCGCGCGGGGAGGACATCGTGCCGCTGATGGGGGCTCGGCGTCGCGACCAGCTGTCCGAGGCGCTCGGCGCGCCGGCGCTCGAGCTGAGCGCCGAGGACCTCGAGCGAATCGAGCAGGCGATTCCGCCCGGTGCGGCGGCCGGGGAGCGCTACGGGCCGCCCCAGATGGCCCAGCTCGACTCAGAGCGCTAGTCGAGGACGAACCGGACGAGCCGAAGTTTCCGGGTCTCGCGGCCGGCTAGGACCCCTTCGAGACGAACAGCTCGACCCTCGCGCCCGAGTGCAGGCGCCAACCGGCCGGCGGGCTCGTGCTGATCACCCGGTCGCGGCCGAGCTTGCGGCTCGCCACACGCTTGATCTTGCCCACGCGGCAGTCGGCTCGGCGCAGCGCCTTCTCGCCCTTGGCCAGCTTCATGCCCTTCAAGCGCGGCACCCTGCAGACGGCCGGAGGCGAGGGCGTAGGGGGCGGCGAGGAGGAGACGACCGTCGGCGGGGACCCCGTCGAGCCGATCGCCACCGGCTGGAGGCGTTCCTCGGCGGCCTGGGCCAGGGCCGTGGCGTCGGCCACCGAATAGGCGACCGAGTAGATGTAGGTGAGGCTGGTGCTCCCGCCCGCGGGGACGGACAGGAGCTGGTGCTCCTCGAGCTCGTTGTTGGAGGCGAAGCGCAGCCCGGACGGCGGGTTGCTGAAGGTGATCGCGCCGACGCCCTCGCTGGGGTCGCCGTCGACGGCGCTGACGTTGGTGCGGACCAGGATCGATGCGGGAGCGCTCGAGGGGGCGGGCACCGAGTCGCCGGTGCCGTACTGGGTGAAGCCGCTCTGGCCTGGGAACTGCCAGCCTCGCTCGCCGGTGGCGGTCCCGAACACGCCCGCGTAGTCGTCGTAGAGCAGATCGAGCGAGTGGCTCTGCCCATCGGTCGAGGACCAGGTGTCGGTCAGGGTGATCACCCGCCCGCCGTCGCCGGCGGTGACCGCGCGCTCGAGTCGCACCCCGGTGTCGTCGAAGCTCGGGCAGGTGGCGGCGGTCGCCGGGAAGGGATCCGGTCCGTGGCAGGTGACCCACGACTCCGTGGCCTGCGAGGCCATCAGACCGGTGGTGGGATCCCAGGTGACCTTGACGTTCAGCGACGGGAACCCGGGCAGGTCCTCGCTGCCGTTGTAGAGCCCGTTCGAGCGGGCAAACAGGCCCTGGGCCGAGGCGGCGTCGTACGCGCTGCGCCCGTCGACCTCGACCTCCGAGCGCCCGCCCCAGGCCCCGAGGTCGTCGCCGAGCAGCGAACCCGCGCAGTCGATCGGGAAGTTGCCGATGTCGAAGGCGCTGTCGATGAGCGCCGCGTAGGGGCCACAGCCGCCGGTTCCTGCTGCCTTCCAGGCGGCGAAGGCGCTGAAGGTCACCGGGTTGACATAGAAGTCGTAGGCCGTGCCGTCGTTGGGTCCGCCCGAGATGGTCGGCAGCAGCGCGGTCTCGCCGACGGCGACCTGGGGACCCGTGAACACGCTCGAGAAATCGTCGCTGGCCTCCTGACCCGTCGGGACCGCGCGCAGCCGGCAGGCGTGACCGGCGATCAGGCGCAGCTCGGGCGGCGATGAGGAGCTGGTGCTGAAGGCGCCGTTCGCGACATTGAGGTTGGCCGCCAGAACCTTGTACTGAGAGGAACCCTGCGCCCCGAAGTAGCAGACGATGTCGACGTTGCCGGCTCCGGCCGCGGTCCCGCTGACCGACAGGGTCGTCGGCTGGTTGTCCCAGGAGATCAGGTAGGCGCTGTTGGCCGATGTCCCGCCGTCACTCGAGGTCCAGCTGGTGATGTTGGTCGCAGTGGGTGTCGCCTGGGCGGCGGCGGGCGCGATGACGCTCAGTGCCAGCGTGACCGCGACGACGGCGATTCGAAGCCTCGACATCGAGGGTCCCTTCAGGTCTCCTGGTTCTCGCTTCTCCCGGACGGATCATCCGGCGGCAGGGGGCGATCGACCGCGGGACGGGGAGGAGGTTGTCGGTCATATCGGCACCGAAAGGCACCGCCTTTAGCCCTACGCGGACGAAATCAGCACAAGTCCGCTGTGGGCCGGCAGTCGCACGCGGCCGTCAACCGCAACCAGCCGCAGGCCCCAGCCGCGCGTGTCGGCCGCCGTGTCGAGCGCGCCGCCACCGATCGGCTCCACGCGCCGGGCGCGACCGCTCAGGACCAGCACGTGGGCATGGTCGTCGGGATTGACCGCCACCAGGCTCGGGCGTAGCGCCGGACGTAGAGCCCGCTGGGCGTCCGGAGTGCGTCGATGCTGGCCGGCGGGGGCGCCAGCGCGGGCCCCAGCTCGACGCCGTACTCCGGAAACCACTGGGGTTCTGTGCCGATGTCCATGTTCACGAACGTGTGCGTGCCCTTGATCAGCAGATAGGACCCGAGCACGAACCCGCGCGCCCGCGTATCCGTGGCGCCCAGATACGACTGGGCGATCAGCACCTTGCCGCGCCGGACCAGACCAAGGGCTCGATTCATCTCCAGGCGCCAGTCGCCGGGGGCGTAGAAGCTCTGCGGGCCGCCCTCGGCGAAGGCCTCGATCATCACCCCGTCGGCGATCGCGTAGTCGGTCCGGTCGCGGGTGGTGATCCAGGACCCGGCGTTGGGGATGAACCACAGCTTTCCGCGCATGCGCTGCTCCTCGTAGCGCATGAAACGGTCGATCCGCGCCGTCCAGGCCGCCTCGCCCACGAAGTACTGAAGCGGGGGCCGGAAGCTGTCCGCGCCAAGGTACTGGGGAACGCTCAGCGAGTCGGCGAACACGCCGTCATCGCTCAGCAGCGAGGCCTCGTAGAGCACACGCTGGGCCCAATAGGCGCGCCAGTCGCTGTCGGGGTTCATCAGGTACCACCCCCACTGCGGCTGGTAGACGCGCTGTCCGTCCTGGTGCCAGAACCACGCCTCCTGCCGGGTCACGTAGCCGTAGTCGGAGGCCCAGCGATCGCCGATCCGAAACGGGACCGGGCCATCGCCGATCGCCAGCCGGTAGTGCAGCACGAGGAAGCCCGGGTCGACCGCGCGCAGGCGCTCCGCGGTCTGGCGGGAGACCTTCTGGGTGCCGTCGAGGTGCCGGGCCACGAAGCGGACCTGAGCCGCGCTCATCGAGTCCGGCAGCTGGTCGTCCCACACGTGGACGGCGGCGCTCGTGTCCGGAATCGGCCGCAGCGCCCGGGCGACCGATGGCGCCCCCAGCGCCGCGAGTGCGACGAGCGCAGGGGCCAGCAGACGTCTCAAAACGTGGGGTGGTACTCCCCGAACACGTCCCGCATCGCCCGGGACACCTCGCCCAACGTGCAGTGGTTCTTGAGCGCCGCGCGCAGGGGCACCAGCAGGTTGTCCGTGCCACCGGCGGCCTGGCGGATCTCCTCCAGGCGGCGCTCGACGACCTCGGCGTGGCGATCTGCCTTGAACGCCTTCAGGCGCTCCACCTGCTCGCGCTCGGACTGCGGATCGACGCGCAGGATGTCGGGCACCTCGGGCTCGCCCTCGTCCACGAACTTGTTGACGCCGACCACGACGTCCTGCCCGGTGCGGTAGCGCTCGTGGTAGCCGAACGCCGATTCCTCGATCTCGTTCTTGATGAAGTCGATCGCCTCCACCGAGCCGCCCAGGCTGTCGACCTTGTCGATCAGCTCCGAGGCGCGGGTCTCGATCTCGTCGGTCAGCGCCTCCACGAAGTAGGAGCCGGCGAACGGGTCGACGCTGTCCGCCGCGCCGGACTCGTGGCCGATGATCTGCTGGGTGCGCAGGGCGATCTTGGCCGCCCGCTCGGTGGGCAGAGCGAGCGCCTCGTCGAACCCGTTGGTGTGCAGCGATTGGGTGCCGCCGCACACCGCGGCGAAGCCCTGGAGCGCGACGCGCACGATGTTGTTCTCCGGCTGCTGGGCGGTCAGGGTCACACCGCCGGTCTGGGTGTGGAAGCGCAGCCGCCACGAGCGCTCGTCCTTGGCCTCGAAGCGCTCGCGCATGATCCGGGCCCACATCCGCCGGGCGGCCCGGAACTTGGCCACCTCCTGGAAGACGTTGTTGTGGCCGTTGAAGAAGAAGGCCAGGCGCGGGGCGAAGTCGTCGACGGCCAGGCCGGCGTCGAGCGCGGCCTGCACGTAGGCGATCCCGTTGGACAGCGTGAAGGCCACCTCCTGGACGGCCGAGCAGCCCTTCTCGCGGAAGTGGTAGCCGCTGATCGAGATCGTGTTCCAGCGGGGGATCCGCTCCCGGCAGTAGGCGAACAGATCGGTGGTCAGGCGGATCGCGCCGTGCGGGGGATAGATGAAGTTACCCCGCGCGATGTATTCCTTGAGGATGTCGTTCTGGGTCGTCCCACGGAGCTTTTCGGCCGGGACGCCCTGCTCCTCGGCCACCAGCTCGTAGAGGAGCAGGAGCACCGCGGCGGGCGCGTTGATGGTCATCGAGGTCGAGACCTGGCCGAGCGGGATCTCGTCGAACGCGGTGCGCATGTCCGCGATCGAGTCGATGGCCACGCCGGTGCGCCCGACCTCGCCGAGGCAACGCGGATCGTCGGAGTCGAGCCCGAGCTGGGTGGGCAAATCGAAGGCCATCGACAGCCCGGTCGAGCCGTGCGCCAGCAGGTAGCGGTAGCGCTGGTTTGACTCCTTGGCGCTGGCGTAGCCCGCGTACTGGCGCATCGTCCACAGCTGCTGGCGGTACATGTCGGGATGGACGCCGCGGGTGTACGGGTACTGGCCCGGCTCGCCGAGCCGCTCGGGCAGCTCCGCCGGGAGATCCTGCTCGGCGTACAGGGGCTTGATCTCGATCCCTGAGTCGGTGAAGCGCCGGGGGTCATCGGGACCAACGATGGGGGCGATCGTGCGGTGCTCGTCGGTGGTGGCCATGGCGCGAGGTTACCCTTTGCACGGTGCAAGTCCGCGTCAGATTGTTCGCCGGGCTGCGTGAGCGGGCCGGCACCAATGAGCTGAAGCTCGAGCTGCCGGACGGGGCGCGCGTGTCCGACGCCCTCGAGCACCTGAGCGCCCTAACCGACGGCGTACCGGTGGTCATGGCGGTCAATCACGAGTACGCGGATTCCTCGCTCGCACTGCACGGCGGCGACGAGGTCGCGCTGATCCCGCCCGTCTCGGGTGGGTCGGTGGGCGCGCTGCACGCCCGCCTGACCGAAGCGCCGCTGAAGCTGGATCCGCTGCTGGAACTGGTCCGTGACCCGCGGGCCGGCGCGGTGGTTAGCTTCCTCGGGGTCACGCGCGAGGTCGAGGCGCTCGAGTACGAGGCCTACCCGGAGATGGCCGAGCCGCAGATGGCCGAGATCGTGGCCGCCGCGGTCGAGCGCCACGGGCTGTGCGCCGTCGCGGTGGAGCACCGGGTGGGCACGGTGCCGCTGTCAGAGCCATCGGTGGCGATTGCGGTCTCGGCTCCGCACCGCGAGGCGGCTTTCGCCGGCGCGCGCGAGATCATCGACGAGCTCAAGGTGCGCGTTCCGATCTGGAAGAAGGAGGAGGGCGAGTGGGTGCCAGGGGTGACGCCGCAGCCCTGAGCTCGCTGCCGGCCGTGCACGAGCTGGCAGCCCGCCTCGAGGCTCCACACACGCTGGCCGTGACAGCCGCGCGGAGCGCGATCGACGAATGCCGGACCGCCTGGCTGGCTGGCCAGCCCGGGCCCGGCGACCTGCTGGAACGGGCGCGCGAAGTCCTCGTCACGCTCGAGCGACGGTCGCTGCGGCGGGTGATCAACGCCACCGGCGTGATCCTGCACACCAACCTGGGGCGGGCGCCGCTGGCCGCGAGCGCGCGCGAGGCCGTGGCGCAGGCCGCGGAGGGATATTCGAACCTCGAGCTCGACCTCGAGTCCGGAGAGCGCGGCAGCCGCCACGCCCACGTCACCGCGCTGTCGTGTGAGCTGACCGGTGCCGAGGACGCGATCGTGGTCAACAACGGGGCGGGGGCGGTGCTCCTGGCCGCGGCCGCGCTGGCCGGTCCGGGCCGGGCGATCGTGGTGGCCCGCGGGCAGCTGGTCGAAATCGGGGGCGCCTTCCGGATCCCGGATGTGATCGCTCAGTCCGGTGCCCGCTTGATCGAGGTGGGAACTACAAACCGGACACGCCTCGGCGACTACGAGCGGGCGTTGAAGACCAATGA
>JAFAYP010000134.1 GCA_019240305.1 Solirubrobacterales bacterium | reverse complement strand
ATGCAGATCGACGCCGGCGCCACGCTGGAGGGATGAGGAGCTAGCTCTTCTTCGCGCGCGAGGAAGTGGAGCGCGCGCGAGAGCCGGTCGAGCGTGAGGCGCCCGAGCGGGCACTGGCCGAACGCGACGAGCCGGACGAACGCGAGGAGCCGGACGAGCGCGAGGAGCCGGACGAACGCGAGGCACCGGACGAACGCGAGGAGCCGGACGAACGCGAGGAGCCGGACGAGCGCGACGCGGTGGAGCGGCTGGTCGAGCGCGTGCCGCCCGAGCCAGAGCGCGTGCTGCGCGAAGAGCGGGAGGATGAAGAGGAGGAGGCCGTGTTGGCCTGGAGGAGCGCCTGACGCAGCTGGTCGAAGTCCTTGAGGGCCTGCTTGTTGGTCTTCACCGCGTCACGACGCAGCGCGCGAAGCGCGGCGGTGACTTCCTTGTAGCTCGACTGCGCACCACGACCGAGATGCTTGCCGAGCGTCTGCAGCGCGTCGTTGGCATCGTCCAGGCGCTTCTCGAAGCGGGCGATCGACTGCTCGACCTCGCGTCGGGTGGCGGCGGATGTTGTTGTGGCTCGTGCCCGCACGCCACGAGTGGAACGCGCGGGTGATTTGCTGGCTGATTTGCGGGCTGCAGGCATCGCTTCTCCCTGTTGGACTGGATGGATGCGGCAGTGTTGCGTAACACGCGCGCGCGTGCAATCTCGACCCGGGGGTAATGACGGCGCGCTTGGCAGCGAGGTATTGTGCAGCGCGATGGAGGAGGTCTCGCCTCCGGGGCAGATCACGATCGTGCTCGCCGACGATCACCAGGTGGTTCGCGCCGGCCTGCGGATGCTGCTGCAGGCAGAGGAGGAGTTCGAGGTCGTGGCCGAGGCCGGCGACGTCGCCACCACCGAGCGCCGCGTAGCGGCGTATCACCCGCGAGTGCTGATCCTCGACCTGAACATGCCGGGGGGATCGAGTCTGCCGGCCATACCCCGGCTGCGGGAGATAGCGCCCGACACTCAGATCGTCGTGCTAACCATGCAGAATGATCCGACGTTCGCTCGCGAGGCGCTGAGGGGTGGCGCGATCGGCTACGTGCTAAAGGAGGCGGCCGACTCCGAGCTGGTCCAGGCCGTTCGCCTGGCGGCGGAGGGTCGGACGTATCTCAGCCCGGAGCTCGGCGCGCGGCTGGCGGCTGAGCCGCAGACCACGAGCGGTCCGCCCGACGATCTCTCGGCGCGCGAGCTGGAGGTGCTGAGGCTGATCGCGCTCGGCTACACCAACAGCGAGATTGCCGGTCGTCTATACCTGAGCGTGCGCACGGTCGAGTCCCATCGCGCGCACATCCAGCAGAAGACGGGGCGCACGACACGGGCCGCGCTCGTGGCCTACGCCCGCGAGCACGAGCTCGTGTGAAGCTAGTTCCGTCCGCCGGCGCCGGCGATCTCGTCGCGCCTGGCCGGTAGGTGTGCCGACTTCGGCACGGCCAGGCGCAGGGTGCGCCCGGCGCGGGCACGGCGCACGTCGGCCGCCGAGGCCACCACCGCACCGGTCTGGGTCCAGGTCACCGCGGCTGCGGCGTAGTGCAGCAGGGCGGTCCAGGTCGCCGGGCCGACGACGCCGTCGGCGGTGAGTCCCTGGGCGGCCTGGAAGCTCTCCACCGCGCTCTGGGTGCTCGGGCCGTAGTCACCATCGACGGCGGTGGCGTAGCCCGCAGTGACGAGGTGCTCCTGGGCCCACACCACCAGGTCGCCGACCGAGTGCAACTGGAGGATTGGGGCGCTGGAAGTCGGAGTGACACCGCTCAGGTTGCCGGCGCCGATCGAGATCGCCTTCCACCCCGTGTCGTTCGCCTGCTGCCAGTCCCACCAGCTGACGCCGGGCGCGTCGTAGGTCCGCGACAGCTGACGGAAGCGGATGATCTGACCCATCGGCGGATTCTGGTAGACCTGCCCGAGAGGATCGATCTCCCGCTCATACAAACGGTTATACGCATAGGTATGTGCGTATACGGAGTTGACGCTGGTGCCGATGTCCATCCAGTACATCTGCGGCGAGTTGTACTGCGCGCCGCCGGGACCGAGGAACACGGAGTAGGGGAAGCCGGGGTGATAGTCGATGTACGGGAATCCGGCGAGGGCGACCGGGTAGCTCTGCCCGACCAGCTTGCGCAGGTCGGTTAGGTAGGTCTGCGCCGCCACGTACTTGCCCTCGTACTCGCTCTCGGCGTCGAGGACCAGGCAGTCGGCGCCGTCGTGCACCGCCTCCGCTCCGACCTGCGCCTCCTGCTTGGGGAAGTTGCCGTACAGGTACTGCCACGCACACACCCGCAGTCCGCCGGCGTGCAGGCTCGAAACGAGGCTTGAGTTGAACTGCGACCACATCGTGCGGCCGTCGCCCGACTTGACCATCACCGTGCTCACGCCGTACGTGCGCGCGGTCGCGAGGATCCCGGACACCGTGCCGCCCGAGGAGCGCGACACGTACCAGATCCACATGCCGCGCCCGGCCAGCGAATCGGCGGACTTGTGGATCTTGGTGCGTGCGAGGGCCGTGCCCGGCACGGACATCAGGAGGGTGACCAGCAGCCCCACGACCAGGGCCACCCAGCGCCCTCGGTGTTCCGACATACGACCTGCCACCGTACGTTAGAACAGGGCAGCTCCCCGCAAGTTGCGTTGCGATTACGCGGCGGGCGGCCGGAGCGACTATTTGATGAAGAGGATCTCCGAGTACTTCGGCAACGGCCAGATGTCGTCGGCCACGACCTTCTCGAGCCGATCGGCGCTCTCCCGGACCGCAGCCATGGCCGGGATCACCGTGTCGCGCATGAACTCCGCGTGCGAGTGCAGCTCCTCGGGCTGGTTCTCGGCCAGGTTCGCCGTCTCCAGACGCTTGATCGCCTCGGTGAGCTCGGCGATCAGATCGGAGGTCTCGCCGGCCAGCTCGCCGAGCTGAGCCTCGAGCAGCAGCGCGAGGTGCCGCGCGGCGGCCGGCAGCAGCATGGTGCGCGCGATCGACGCCGCGGTCTCGGCCTCGATGTTGAGCTTGGTCACGTACTGCTCGAGGAACACCTCGTGGCGGGACTCGAGCTCGCGGCGCGAGAGCACGCCCAGGCTCTCGAACAGCGCCACCGTCTCCTCGGAGACCAGGTAGGGCAGGGCGTCGGGCGTGGCGCGCAGGTTGAGCAGCCCGCGCTGCTCAGCCTCGGTGTGCCAGCCCTCGTCGTAGTTGTCGCCGCCGAACACGACGCGCTTGTTGGCCGCGTAGCTGCGCTGGAGGATGGGTCGCAGCGCGTCCGCTAGCACGGAGTCGCGGAGCGGATCACCGGCCTGTGGTCCGTCCTGGAGGGCCTTCTCGAGCTCGTCGGCGAGTTCGTCGATGGCCTCGGCCACGATCGTATTCAGCACGGTGTTGGGCAGCGAGGGGGACTGGCTCGAGCCCAGCGCGCGGAACTCGAACTTGTTGCCGGTGAACGCAAACGGGCTGGTACGGTTGCGGTCGCCGCCGTGCTTGGGGAGCTGCGGCAGCACCGGCGTGCCCAGGCCGAGGAACGACTGGGCGCGCGTTTCGGACGTCTCACCCCGTTCGAGGGCGCCGAACACGCGCTCGAGCTCGGCTCCGAGGAACACCGAGATGATCGCCGGCGGGGCCTCGTTGGCGCCCAGTCGATGATCCTGGCCCGGCGAGGCGATCGAGGCGCGCAGCAGCCCCTGGTGCTTGTTGACCGCCTGCATGACCGCGGCGCAGAAGAACAGGAACTCGAGATTGCGGTGTGGCGTGTCCCCGGGTTCCAGCAGGTTCTTGCCCGTGTCGGTGCCCATCGACCAGTTGTTGTGCTTGCCCGAGCCGTTGACGCCGGCGAACGGCTTCTCGTGCAGCAGGCACACCAGCCCGTAGCGGCGGGCCACGTTCTGCATCACCTGCATGGTCAGCTGCTGGTGGTCTGAGCCGACGTTGGAGTTCTCGAAGATCGGCGCGATCTCGTACTGGTTGGGTGCCACCTCGTTGTGTCGCGTCTTGACCGGCACGCCGAGCTTGGCCAGCTCGCGCTCGGTGTCGAGCATGTAGGCGAGGATGCGCTCGGGGATCGACCCGAAGTAGTGATCGTCGAGCTCGTGGCCCTTGGGCGGCTTGGCGCCGAACAGCGTGCGGCCGGTGGTGTAGAGGTCCGGGCGCTCGAAGTAGAACTGCTCGTCGATCAGGAAGTACTCCTGCTCGGGGCCGATCGTGGTGAACACGCGCTGGGCGGCGCTGTCGCCGAACAGGCGCAGGGCGCGAATGGCCGACTTCGACAGCGCGTCCATCGAGCGCAGCAGCGGGATCTTGTGGTCGAGCGCCTCCCCGGTCCACGACGCGAACGCGGTCGGGATACAGAGCAGGGTCCCGTTGGGATTCTCGAGGATGAAGGCCGGCGAGGTGGGATCCCAGGCCGTGTAGCCGCGGGCCTCGAACGTCGCTCGGATGCCGCCCGTGGGGAACGAGGAGGCGTCTGGCTCTCCCTGGATCAGCTCCTTGCCACTGAACTCGGCCAGCGCCGTGCCCTCACTGGTCGGGGCGTAGAAGCTGTCGTGCTTCTCGGCCGTGGAGCCGGTGAGCGGCTGGAACCAGTGCGTGTAGTGCGTGGCGCCCCGCTCGAGCGCCCACTCCTTCATCGCCAGCGCCACGGCGTCGGCCAGCGAGGTGTCGAGGGCCTCACCGCGGGCCAGCGTGTCCTGCAGGCGGTTGAACACGTCGGTCGGGAGCCGCTGGCGCTGGACGGCGGGGCTGAAGACGTTGGCCCCGAACACCTGGTTGTCAGGATGCGTGAGGTCAGGAGCGCCGAGCGCGCCACCGTTCGGGGTCCACTGGGCGGCGAAGACGTTTTGCTGGCGGATGCGAGGCATGGGTGATCGATTCCTTTTTCGGAGTGGACCCGAGCCTAACGTGGGAGGCGCGACGCCGTCATTATCCGGATGTCCAAATTGGGGCCGGCATGTGGACAAATTGCGGCCGGGAGCGTCGGCTGGTTGCGCCGATGTAATACTCGGGGTATGCCGTTCAACCACGAGCTCGCCTGGCACCCATACAGACCGGACGAGGGCCGCTACGAGCGCCTGCCCTACCGCCGGTGCGGGCGCAGCGGGCTGAGGCTCCCGGCGATCACCCTGGGGCTGTGGCAGAACTTCGGCGACGACCGGCCGCTCGCGGGCAGCCGGGCGATGATTCGCCGCGCCTTCGATCTGGGGATCACCCACTTCGACCTGGCCAACAACTACGGGCCGCCCTACGGCAGCGCCGAGATCAACTTCGGGCGGATCTTCGAGGAGGACCTGAAGCCCTACCGGGACGAGATCGTGGTCTCGACCAAGGCCGGCTACGACATGTGGCCGGGGCCGTACGGGGAATGGGGATCGCGCAAGTACGTGCTGGGCAGCCTCGAGCAGAGCCTGAAGCGGATGCGCCTGGACTATGT
>JAFAYP010000049.1 GCA_019240305.1 Solirubrobacterales bacterium | reverse complement strand
CGAGCAGGAGGCGAGCAACGTACGCCAGGCCATCGAGGAGGACGGCATCAAGTACCCAGTGGTCCAGGACAACCGCTACGGCACCTGGAACGCGTGGCAGAACCAGTACTGGCCGGCCGAGTACCTGATCGACGCCCAGGGCCAGGTCCGCCACGTCCAGTTCGGCGAAGGTGACTACAAGCAGAGCGAGGCGGCCGTGCGGGCGCTGCTCGCGGACGCCGGCGCGAGCACCCTGCCCTCACCGATGACCGCCAGCGCGATCATGCCCTCGGCCGGCCTCGGCACGCCCGAGACCTACCTCGACACCCAGCGCCAGTCGGGCTTCCTCGAGCCGCTGGGTCCCGGCATCCGCGAGTACCCGGGGGTGACCGGAGGCCTCAGCCTGAACCACTTCGCGCTCAAGGGCGCCTGGAACGTCTCCTCCGAGTCGATCACCCCCGCCGCCTCCGGCGCCTCGATCACCGGTAGCGTCCAGGCCGCCAAGGTCTACCTGGTGCTCACCTCGGCCGGCAACCTGCCCCGGCAGGGACGCGTCCTGCTCGACGGGCAACCGCTCCCGAATGCCCACGCCGGGGCCGACGTGAGGAACGGCGTGGTCACGATCACCGGTCAGCGGCTCTACTCGCTGATCTCCTTCCCCGATGCGGAGCAGTTCACCTTCACGGTGCAGCTGCCGCGCGGCGTGAGCGCCTACGACTTCACGTTCGGTTAGCGCTCCCCGAAGGCGGGTGCCGGGCGGGCGGGGGCGCACGTCACCCTCTATGAGGCCTGATTCAGCGCGGTGTCGTCGATGACGAAGTCGGTGGTTCCTCCACCCTTGTCCGTCTCGACGCCGGTGAACTTCACCGTGATCTTCTGCCCGGCGTAGGCCGAGACGCCGGACAAGCCGACGTTTGCCCCGCGTTGAGGCGCTTTGCGCAGCCCTCGCGTGGAACGGACGACTGAATCTGCCCCAGCTCAGTACGGCGGCGGCACGGCCAGGCGCCGGCGGTCGAGCATCGCCGCGGCCTGGAGCAGGTCGTCCGGGGAGTCCACGTCGAACAGCTCCTCGGGATCGTCGACCTCAAGCAGTACCGGCTCGATCTCGGCGACCGCATCCAGCAGCCGGCTGCTGGCCGCGCGGGCCGGTCCGGAGAGCAGCTTAAGGGCCCGGGGCTGATAGCAGCCGAGCAGCGGCTGCATCCGCTCATCGGCACAGGCCACCACGGCGGACGCACGTCCCGGGTCGGCCTTGACCAGCCTGCGGATCAGCTCCGGCGTGACGAACGGCAGATCGCCCGCGCAGATCAGGACCGGCCGCCCGCCGGCCAGCGCGAGCGCCTGGGTGATCCCGATCAGCGGATGGCGTGGGCTCTCGGGCTCGATCCACACCGCGACGCCCGACAGCGACGGAAGCTCTGTGCCCGCCTTGGCCAGGATCGCCACCCGGCGGAGCACCTGGCTCACCGCTTCCACCGGATAACAGATCAACGGCTTGCCGTGCAGCTCCACGGTCGGCTTGTTCCCGCCGATTCGCAGCCCGTGCCCGCCGGCCAGGATCGCCCCGACCGGCCTGGAACGCAGGCGCATCAGACCCCCTTGCGGTGCTCGCTCACACGGGGATCGTAGAATCAGCTGCATGGAGGGCTCAACCTCTGTACGGAGCTGGCTGCGTTGCTATCGCTGTTGGTCGCAGAATCTGGAGGTGCAGGTCCACTACGAGGGGATCCACCGGATCGACCCTGAGACCGGCGAACGCGGCGAAGTGGTGGACGAGATGCAGGAGGCGGTCGTCCAGTGTCTGGAGTGCATGCACGACCAGCCCCACCTCGGCTTCCACAACGGCCGCGTCGAGCCGATCGAGGACCGCTGGGAGCGGATGATCGCCGGGACGCCCTGGGTGGCCTCGTGCACGGTCACGGTGGACGCCGACGACGTCGAGACCTGCTCGGGCCCCGAGGCCGGCGACGCTCTCTCCTATGCCGCCTTCGGCGACCATGGAACGCGGGAGTTCTTCACCCACGTCCGTTTCCACAAGCACGACGACGATCGGATCGTCGTCCATCTCCTGGTCGAACTCTATGCCCGCTCGGCCGAGGAGGCCACCGAGGTACTCGAGGAAGCCGCTCGCGGCACGCTGGCCATCACCTCGCTTGCCGAGGAATCGCGTCCGCCCGCATCGACGGGCGGCGATTCGCAGCACTGATCCTCTCGAACGCCTCCGTCACGATCAGCGCCAGCGCCACCGGCACGGTCGCCGGCAGCTCGGAGATCACCAGGAACAGCAGGTCGAACAGGGCGGCGATAGCCAGCGTCAGCAGCGCCGCCTGCCACTGCCGGCGCCACCCGGCAGCCAGCACCGCCCCGAGCAGCCCGGCCACGAACAGATCGCCGTAGCCCATCGAGACCGTGCCGAACAGCTCCGCCTGGAGCTGCGGGAGCCCGGCCGGGGGATGGGCGGCGATCAGCGTCGCGTTGGGCGCCTGGAGCAGGTCGGTGATCACCAGCCAGCTGTCGGCGGCGGCCATCAACACGATCCCCAACTTGAGCCAGCTCGAGGGGGTCACCGCAGCCAGGAGCACGCCGAGGGTCACGCAGCTGAGTGCCGAGAGCAGCGCACCGGCCGCCTCCCCCGACAGCGAGTTCTTGGCCGCCCAGGCCAGGACGAACAGGGGTACCGCCAGCACGGCCGCGAACGGCCTCGAGCCACGCGCTGCCCAGCCCAGTGCCACGGCGGCGAGGATCGGCACGGCCACGAGCGCGAGCCAGGTCAGCCCGGTGGCCGTGTCCGACACGTAGCGGATCGCGAACACGACGACCACGATCGACCCGATCGGCACCAGCGCCCACCCGCGTCCGTGGAAGCGCTCCATCCAGCGCGGTCGGGAAACCGGTCGGGGGAGGACGACCACGGCGGCCTGCAGCGCGAGCAGGCCTGCGTCCGAGGGGATGAACGGCAGAGCCACGCGGATGAGACTACGCGGCCCCTATGAGAACCGGCGAAGAGGACCTCAGTCCTTCAGACGGCGCTCCAGCTCCTTGAGCTGCGTCCGTAGCTCGTCAGGCAGCTTGTCGCCGAACTTGCCGTAGTGCTCGTGCATCTGCGGGAGCTGCTCGATCCAGCACTCGGGATCGACCTCGAGCAGCTTCTCGACCGCCGCGGTCTCGATGTTCAGCCCAGAGGTGTCGATGCCGCCCTCCCCGACCGGCGGCACGAGCCCGATCGGAGTGTCGGTCGCCTCCGCCTTGCCTTCGAGACGGCGGAAGATCCAGGCCAGCACGCGCGAGTTCTCGCCGAATCCCGGCCACAGGAACTTGCCGTCATCGTCCTTGCGGAACCAGTTGACGTAGAAGATCCGGGGAAGCTCGGCGTCCTCGCGGCGGCCTATCTCGAGCCAGTGCCCGAAGTAGTCGGCCATGTTGTAGCCGCAGAACGGCAGCATCGCCATCGGATCGAAGCGCAACTCGCCGACGTTGCCGGTGGCCGCCGCGGTCTTCTCCGAGGACATCGTCGAGCCGAGGAACACCCCGTGCTCCCAGTCACGCGCCTCGTAGACGAGCGGGACGACCGTGGCGCGCCGGCCGCCGAACAGCATCGCGTCGATCGGCACGCCGGCGGGATCGTCCCATTGAGGATCGATCGACGGGCACTGAGCGATGCGCACCGTGAACCGGGCGTTCGGGTGGGCCGCGGGCTTCTCGGAGTCGGGCGTCCAGTCGTCGCCGCGCCAGTCGGTCAGGTGGGCCGGCGGATCGCCCATCCCCTCCCACCAGATGTCGCCGTCATCGGTCTTGGCGCAGTTGGTGAACACCACGTCCTGCTCGAGCATCGTGAGCGCGTTCGGGTTGGTCTTCTTGCTCGTCCCCGGCGCAACCCCGAAGAAGCCCGCCTCGGGGTTGACGGCGTACAGCTTGCCGTCCTTGAACTTCATCCAGGCGATGTCGTCGCCGATCGTCTCGACCTTCCAGCCCGGCAGCGTCGGGATCATCATCGACAGGTTGGTCTTGCCGCATGCGCTTGGGAACGCCCCCGCGATGTACTTGCTCTCGCCCTCCGGCGAGGTCAGCTTGAGGATCAGCATGTGCTCGGCCAGCCAGCCCTCGTCGCGCGCCATGACCGAGGCGATCCGCAGCGCGAAGCACTTCTTGCCGAGGAGGGCATTGCCGCCGTAACCCGATCCGAAGGACCAGATCTCCCGGGTCTCGGGGAAGTGCACGATGTACTTGTTGTCCGCGTTACAGGGCCACGGAACGTCCTGCTCACCCTCGGCCAGCGGCGCGCCGACCGAATGCAGGCACGGCACGAAGTCGCCGTCGTCGCCGAGCTCGTCGAGCGCCTCCTGCCCCATGCGGGTCATGATCCGCATCGACGCCGCCACGTAGGCCGAGTCGGTGAGCTGCACGCCGATGTATGAGATCGACGATCCGATCGGCCCCATCGAGAACGGCACGACGTACATCGTGCGGCCGCGCATCGAGCCGCGGAACAGCTCGGTGAGGGCCTGGCGCATCTCGCCGGGATCGGTCCAGTTGTTGGTCGGACCGGCGTCCTCCTCGCGCTCGGAGCAGATGAACGTGCGGTCCTCGACCCGGGCCACGTCGGCCGGATCGGACAGGGCCAGATAGGAGTTGGGGCGCTTGGCGTCGGCCAGGCGCTCGAAGGTGCCCGCCGCCACGAGCGTCTGGGCCAGCTGGTCGTACTCCTCGTCGGAGCCGTCGCACCAGTGGATGCCATCGGGCTGGGTCAGCGCCGCGATCTCCCCGACCCAGTCGTTCAGACGGGGATGGCTGGATCTGGCTTCGTGCATCGGGGCGGTATGGGCCATGGGGGTTCAGCTACTCCTAGTTTCTGGGTGGGGCTGTCAAGCCTACCCGGGGGCGAGGGAATATGACCCGCTCGTGGTCTATTCCACGCCGGCCTCGGCCGACGGCACGCCTGGGTTGACAACCACCCCATTCCCTGCGTTTTCCCTGCGGGGAACCAGAACCAGGCGTTTGAACTCGGCCACCAGGACCCCGTCCTGGTTGAGCACGCGCGTATGCACTCGGACAGTTCCGCGGTCGGGCTTGGACTGCGACGGGCGCACCTCGAGGACCTCCGATTCGCAGAACAGCGTGTCCCCGTGGAACACCGGCGCCGGATGCTTGAGCTCCTCGGTGGCGAGGTTGGCGATCGCCTTGCCGCTCACGTCCGAGACGCTCATCCCGAGCGCCAGGGAGTAGACCAGCGGCCCCACGACGACGTTGCGGCCCTGCTGGGACTGGGCCGCGTACACGTCGTTGATGTGCAGCGGGTGATGATTCATGGTCAGCAGGCAGAACAGGTGGTCGTCTGCCTCGGTGACGGTCTTGGCCGGCCAGTGCTTGTAAACGGCGCCGACCTCGAAGTCCTCCAGGTAGCGCCCGTAGGGATGGGAACCGCTGGCCTCGCGGACGGTCTGATCAGTGTCAACTTGGTTCATGACACCCAAGAATGTCAAGAAGCCGGGCCCCGCGACGTACATACGCGGCGCCGAACCCCCAAACCTCCTAACGTTCCGCCGATGCGAAACCCCCGTGACTTTGCCAAGCCGCTGGCCATCGGTGCTCCGGAGCCGGTGCTCGAGATTCCGTTCCGGCCCTCCCGGATGATCCACTTCCTGGACTTC
>JAFAYP010000009.1 GCA_019240305.1 Solirubrobacterales bacterium | reverse complement strand
CGCGAACTCACTGTCGCGCACCCCGACATCGGCCTTGTGCTGGTGGTCGCCGAGGATTCGCCCGAGCTGTTGCGCAGCGGTATGCAGGCGGGTGCACGCGACGTGATCGCCGCGCCGGTCGGATTGGAGCAGCTCGAGATGAGCGTGCTGGCGGCTGCGTCCTGGACGCACGCCCTGCGCCGCCGCGCCGAACGCGACGCAGGAGGCGAGCTGATCGGCCTCGGTCGGATCGTGACGGTTGTGGGCGCGAAGGGCGGCGTCGGGACGACCACCGCAGCCGTCCATCTGGCCCTCGCGGCGCGCGAGCTCGGCGAACCGGGCGTGTGCCTGGTCGACTACGACCTGCAGGCCGGTGACGTGCGGGCCTTCCTGGACATGCCCTACCGGCGTAGCGCGGCCGACCTCGTGCCGGTCGCCAACGAGATGACCACCCGTCATCTGACCGAGGCGCTGTATGCGCATTCGTCGGGCGTCCGGGTGCTGCTCGGGCCCCAGGAAGGGGAGCACGCCGAGACGGTGACCGCAGCCGCCGCGCGGAACATCCTCACGGCGATCCGCACCCGTGAGGACCTCACGATCGTCGACGCCGGATCGACGCTGAGCGAGGCCAGCGCGATCGCGGTGGAGATGGCTGACACGGTGCTGATCGTGAGCACCCCGGATGTCGTGTCCCTGCGCGGCGTGGTTCGGGTCTGCTCGCTGTGGGACCGGCTCAAAATAGAGCCACCCGAGGTTGCGGTCCTGCTCAACCGGACCTCGCGCAAGCTCGAGGTGCAGCCGGATCTGGCCCGGCGGGTCGTGCCCGTTCCTGTCCTTCAGACCACCGTGCCGGCCGACTTCTTCGCGCTCGAGTCCGCGGTGAACACGGGCATCCCGGCCGCCCACGCGGCCAGCGACGCGATGCTGCAGCCGATGGCCGCCGTGCTCGGCGAGATCTCCGCCCTGGGCGCCCGGGGCGAGCCGGAGTCGCGCGGCGAGCGGGCCAGGAGCATCGTGGCCCGGTTCGCGGGCGAGAGCGGCCAGGCAACTATCGAGTTCGCCGGGTTGCTGCCGCTCGCGCTCCTGGTACTGATCCTGTTGTGGCAGATCGTGCTGGTCGGCGCCACGTTCGTGTTCTCCGGCCACGCCGCGCGGGCTGGAGCGCGGGCCCTCGCGGTGGGCGATCCCGTGCAATCGGCGGCCCTGAACGACCTGCCGGGCTGGTGGCAGCCGAACGCGACCGTAGACCAGCTCTCGGGACAAACCTGCAGCGGGAGCGCTTCCGCATCGCTGAGCACGATCGACGGATGCGTGAAGGTGAAGGTGGACACGCCGCTGCTGGTTCCGGGACTGCTGGATCACGTGTTGCCGGCGATCGAGTCCGACTCCGGGACGGTGCTCGAGGAGGCCGCGCTGCCCTCCGAGCAGCAGTGGGTGCTCGGGACCGCCGCGAATGCCGCCTGCAGCGCATCCACCACGCCGCCGGCGTCCGCCACCACCACCGCAGCGGCAGGCATCGGCTCGGCGGCAGCCGGCGGTTCATTGACCGGAGTGTCGCCGGGCCCCTACGTGAGCCCGTTCCTGCACGCGACCAGCGTGCAGCCGCAGCGGATCGACCAGGGCGTCGACTACGACGGCACCGGGCCGATCAATGCGATCGGCGACGCGACGATCACGCTCATCACGCCGGCCCGGCCGGGGTGGCCTGGCAACTTCTTCATCGAATACCAGCTCACCGGCCCTGGTCCGGATCAGGGCAAGTTCGTCTACGTCGCGGAGGACATCACGCCGTGGCAGAACCCGCCCCTGCACGCGGGCGAGCACGTGCAGGCCGGACAGCCGATCGCCACCTTCGGCCCTAACCTCGGCGACGGGATCGAGACGGGTTGGGGGCTGCCCAATGCGGAAGCGGCGTACGCCGATAGCCAGTACCACGAGGGGGAGCGCACCGCTGCTGGTCAGGACTTCAGCAACCTGATGCAGTCGGTCGGTGCGCCGGCCGGATGCGCGGAGGGCAGGCCGATCGTGGGGCACTATCCGTGACGCCACTGGCTCAGCGGCAGGGCCGCCGTTCACTTGGGCGCAGCCGCCTGCTGGTGCTGGCGGTCCTCGCGGCCGCCGTGCTGGCCGGGTTGTTACTCGTGACGAGATCGGGTGGGGGCTCGACGCCGCCCGCGACGCCCCGGGTGGTGGGCTACCCGGTACCAGGCCCGATGTCGGACGTTTCGAACGCCCCGGCCCCGGCCGCCGCCGCGGCCGCCCGAGCGTTCTTCCGCGGCTATCTCGCCTACCTGTACGGTCAAGCGGGCGGCA
>JAFAYP010000622.1 GCA_019240305.1 Solirubrobacterales bacterium | reverse complement strand
GCTCGGCGAACTCGCCCTCGGCCTCGAGCTTGGCCATCAGCTCGGTGACCTCGCCGCCGGCGGTGACCGCCTGCAGGGCGACCACGTCGACCTGGGGCGGGTCGGCCGAATTTAACGGGCGGTAGAAGTCAGCCAGGCAGATCCGGTCGTGCCTGGGCTGGCGCGGGAACACCAGCCGCTGGAGCTCCCGCTCGCCGGGGGCGTCCGGATCCCAGACGATCAGCTCATTGCCGTCGGAGTTGCATGGGAAGTAGCCGAGCAGGGCGCGCGGGTGCAGGTAGGTCTGCTCGCGCCACATGCGCTCGAGGCGAGGCTTGAAGTCCTCGCCCACGAGTCGCTTCCACTCCTCGCCCTTTACCCCGCGGCCGCCCCAGTGAAGCTTGAACAGCACGTGGGTGTCGAGGTGGTGGTAGACCTCGTCCATGTCGACTTCGATCTCCCGCACGCCCCAGTACGGGGGCTCGGGGATCGGGTTCTCGGTGGCGACGGCCGCGCGCACCGAGTCGTCGGTGACCGGCGGCGCATCGTCGTCTCGCTGCTCGGGCTGCTCGCGCAGCCGCTTGGCGGCCTCGCGGGTCTTGGCAATCAGAGCGTCGCGCGCCTCGCCATCGACCAGCTGATCCATCTTGGCCAGACCCTCGAAGGCGTCCTTGCAGAAGAACACGCCGGGCTCGTACACCTCGTCGGACTCGGTGCCATTCGGATACAGGATCCGGTAGCCGAAGTTGCGGTTGATCGCCGCACCGCCGATCAGCAGCGGGAACTGATGCCCGTGGGAGTGAAGCTCCTGCACGCAGGCGGGCATCTGCTTGGAGGTCGAGACGAGCAGCGCGCTCAGACCGATGGCCGTTGCCTTGTGCTCGACCGCGGCGTCGATGATCGTCTGGATCGGGACCTGCTTGCCGAGGTCGACGACGCTGTAGCCGTTGTTGGTGAGGATCGTGTTGACCAGCGACTTGCCGATGTCGTGCACGTCGCCGAACACGGTGGCGAGCACCACGGTGCCCTTGGTGTAGCCCTCGATCTTGTCGAGGTAGTGCTCGAGCTGAGCGACCGCGCGCTTCATCACCTCAGCCGACTGGAGCACGAACGGGAGGATCAGCTCGCCGGCGCCGAACTTGTCGCCGACCTCCTTCATCGCCGGCAGGAGCACGTCGTTCAGCGTCGGCACGGCGCCGATCTTCTCGACGCTCTTGTCGATCCAGTCCTCGACGCCCTCCTTCTTGCGGCGGAGGATCTGGTAGTGCAGGGCCTCCTCGGGCTCCATGCCGGCCGTCGGATCGGCCTTCTCGGCCTCGGCTTCGGACTCGCCCTTGGACTCGAAGTGCGCGATGAACCGCTCGAGCGCGTCCTCGCGGCGGTTGAACACCAGGTCGTCGGCCAGCTCGCGCTCTGACCCGGGGATCTCGGCGTACGGCGTGATGTGGTTGGGGTTGACCATGGCCAGGTCGAGCCCGGCCTCCACGCAGTGGTGCAGGAACACGCTGTTGAGCACGCTGCGGGCGGTCATGCTCACGCCGAAGGACACGTTCGAGACGCCGAGCGAGGTCTTGACTCCGGGGATCTGCTCCTTGATCGCGCGGATCCCCTCGATCGTGGCCACCGCGCTGGGCCGCCACTCCTCATCGCCGGTGGTCAGCGTGAAGGTCAGGCAGTCGAAGATCAGAAGCTCCGGATCGAAGCCGTGCTCCTCGCAGCAGAGCTGGGTGATCCGCTGGGCGACCTCGAGCTTGCGCTCGGCCGTCTTGGCCATGCCCACCTCGTCGATGGTCAGCGCGATCAGCGCCGCCCCGTGGGATTTGGCCAGGGGGACCACCCGGTCGAGCTTGGCGCGGCCGGCCTCGAGGTTGATCGAGTTGACGATCGCGCGGCCGGGGATCTGCTGCAGGGCGGTCTCGATCACCTCGGGCTCGGTCGAGTCGACCTGGATCGGCGCCGGCTGGGTGAGCGAGATCCGCTTGACCACCTGGCGCATCTGCTCGTCCTCGTCCTGGCGCTCGGTCAG
>JAFAYP010000603.1 GCA_019240305.1 Solirubrobacterales bacterium | reverse complement strand
GCCACCCCGTCGGGCACGATCGCGACAACGCGCATCGCGGTCGAGCCGCCGGCGAACGACCGGCCGGCGCCCTCGGTCGTCACCTCGCCGAACCGGACGATGTCGCTCGCGGTCGCGCAGCAGCCTCCGCCCGACCCGACGAGCAGGCTGATCGCCTCATGTCCCCGACTGTTGCACGGGGATCAGGTAGACGGCTCGCCCCACGGCGTCACGATTGCCCGGCGAATCAGCGACTTGTCCAGGGGTCAGGCGGCTTCGCGCGGGCCTGGGGAGCCTGACACGGGCTCCGGCTCGGGCTCGGGCTGCCCGTCGGACTCGGCCTCGGGAACCTGCTCGGATATGCCCTCGGGAACCTGCTCGGACGCACCCTCGGGAACCTGCTCAGACGCACCCTCGGGAACCTGCTCGGACGCACCCTCGGGAACCTGCTCGGATGCGCCCGGCTCCTCGGCCGAGTCGTCCCTGGTGCCCTTCGGCCGGCGACCGTCGGCCGGCTTCTCCGGCTTGGCGTCCTTCTCGCCGGCCAGCACCGCCTTGGACGGGGCCAGCAGCATGGTCATGTTGCGTCCGTCCTGGATTGGCGACTGCTCGACTACGCCGATCTCCGAAAGCTCGCCGGCCAGCTTGTCGAGCAGTGCGGTGCCGCGCTCGGGATGGGTTACCTCGCGCCCGCGGAACATGATCGTGATCTTGACCTTGTCCTTGTTCTTGAGGAAGCGCGACACATGGCTCTTCTTCGTGTCGTAATCGTTCTGGGCGATCTTGGGACGGAACTTGATCTCGCGAACGGTGATCTGCTGCTGGTGGCGTCGCGCCGCCTTCTGCTTCTGGGCCTGCTCGTACTTGTACTTGGAGTAGTCGAGCACGCGACACACGGGCGGCCGGGATTCGGGCGCGACTTCGACCAGGTCCAGGTCGCGCTCCTGGGCGTAGGAAAGCGCCTCGGCGGTCTTGACGATCCCGATCTGCTTGCCGTCAGCGCCAATCAGGCGCACTTCGGGCACGCGAATGCGATCGTTGATCCGAGTCTGGTCCCGTTCGGGCGGGCGCCGGTCGAATTTTCTGGGGACCGGCACTAGCTGCGAGAGGAGGCGAACGTCAAGCGGTGACGGGCCCTATGTGATGTTGCGCGTAGATCAACGAGGTCGAGTATAGCGGCGCAGCTACGGGTTCGAGCGAGTTTTGACGCGCTCATTCAGGCGCTCGAGGAACTCCCCGGCCGGCATCGATCCCAGGCGGCCGTGGCGATGCTCGCGGACGTCGACAAGCTCGCCCTCGTGCTCCTTGTCGCCGACGATCAACATGTAGGGGATCTTGCGCAGCTCGGCGTCGCGGATCTTGCGGCCGACCGACTCGGTGCGCTCGTCGAGCTCGATCCGGGCGCCGGCGGCGGAGAGCTGATCGCGTACCACGCGCGCGTACTCGAGATGCCGGTCGGAGATCGGGAGGATGATCGCCTGGACCGGAGTGAGCCAGACCGGCAGCTCCCCGCCGTAATGCTCGATCAGGATCGCGATGAACCGCTCGTAGGAGCCCATTAGAGCACGGTGGATCATCACCGGCTGATGCTCGACGTTGTCGGCGCCGGTGTAGGTGAGCCCGAAGCGCATCGGCATGTTGTAGTCGAGCTGGACGGTGCCGATCTGCCACGAGCGGCCGAGTGAATCGGTCATGTGCAGGTCGATCTTCGGCCCGTAGAAGGACCCGTCGCCTGGGTTGACGTCGTAGCTCAGCTCCTTGCGATCGAGCACCCGGATCAGGTGTCCCTCGGCCTGGTCCCACTGCTCATCGGAGCCGAGGCGCTCCTCCGGGCGGGTCGACAGCTCCAAGCGAACGTCGAAGCCGAATATCGCGTAGGTGTCGAACGCAAAGTCGAGACACGCCTCGAGCTCGTCCTGGACCTGCTCCTCGGTGCAGAAGACGTGGGCGTCGTCCTGGGCGAAGTTGCGGGTGCGGAGCAGCCCGTGGAGCGCGCCGCTCAACTCGTTGCGGTGCAGCAAACCGGGCTCGGAGTACCGGATGGGCAGGTCACGGTAAGAGTGCGGCTGCAGCGCGTAGAGCTGGCAGTGACCCGGGCAGTTCATCGGCTTCAGCCCCATCGGGGTGTCAGCCGAGTCGGTGGTGAACATGTGCTCCTGGTACTTGTCCCAGTGTCCTGAGGTCTTCCACAGCGAGCTGTCATACAGCTGTGGCGTCTTTACCTCGGTGTAGCCCCGCGGTATGCCCATCTCACGGCTGAGCGCGACCAGGGAGTTGAACACCTGGGTACCTGGCGGGAACCAGAAGGTCATCCCGGGCGCTACGTCGGAGAAGTTGAACAGCCCGAGCTGCGGGCCGAGCCGGCGGTGGTCGCGCGCCCGTGCCTGCTCGAGGCGCTCGAGGTGTTCCTGCAGCTCCTTCTCGGAGAAGAACGCGGTGCCATAGACGCGCGTGAGCATCGGGCGGTTGGAGTCGCCCCGCCAGTACGCGCCGGCCACCGACTGGAGCTTGAACGCCTTGATCCGCTTGGTCGAGGGCGCATGCGGTCCCCGGCACAGGTCGGTGAACGGGCCGTTGGTGTAGAGCGAGACGGTCGGGACGCCCTGATCGCGGACCAGGTCTTCGATCAGCTCGACCTTGTAGTCCTGGCCTTCGCGGAGGAAGCGGTCGAGCGCGTCCCGCGCGGCGACGTCCTCGCGCACGAATGGCTCGTCCGCCGCGATGTGCTCGCGCATCTTGGCCTCGATCGCCGCGAAGTCGTCGTCGGACAGCGTCACCCCGTCGGGGAAGTCGAAGTCGTAGTAGAAGCCGTTCTCGATCGCCGGCCCGATCGAGATCTTCACTCCGGGATAGAGCTCCATGACCGCCGCCGCCAGTACGTGCGCGGTGTCATGACGGATCAGCGCCAGCGCGTCCTCGCCGCTGCGGTCGGTGATGATCTCGAGCTTGGCCGGGCCGTCTCCGTCGGCCTCGGGGAGCGCCCGCGCGAGGTCGCGAACCTCCCCGTCGACCTTCACCGCGAGGGCGGCACGGGCGAGTCCGGGGCCGATCGCGGCGGCGGCATCGGCGCCGGTGGCGTCGTCGGGCAGCGTCAGGATCTTGCCGTCGGGAAGCTCTAGCTCCATTTCGGACCGGATGCTAGTAGCGGAGCGCGGGATCAGCCGCGCGTGACGTGGAACGTGAACCTGCCGACCAGATGAGGCAGCGGCTCGACGGCGGGGCAGGCCTCGCCGATCGGGCACGGCTGGGTGACGACATCCCACACCTGACCGCGGAACGTCCCGAGGCACCACCCGCCCGGTTCACCTGGCTTCAGCACGCCGTGGACGGTCGCGCCCGCCTTGGTCGCCGCCGGCACCACCGCCGCATTGGACTGACAGCCACTGCGGGTCCCGCTGCTGGCAGTGATCCGGTACTCGTGGCGGGCCGAGCGCCCCGTGGTCACGGCCGCCCGGAAGCGCACCGTGAAATGGCTTGTGGCCGTGCCAGCGTGGGGCGCGACCGACACGCTGAGCATCGCCGCCTGCGCCGGTGCCATGGCGTCCGAGCCCGCCGGGGCGGCAGCCATCCCGGACAGCGCCATCAGCGCTGCGACCCTCCACCTCATCTCGCGGGCCAGTCTACCCCGGGGCGGGGCGCCCAGGTACATTTACGAATCCCGGGCGATTAGCTCAGCTGGGAGAGCGCCGTCTCGACAAGGCGGAGGTCGCTGGTTCGAGCCCAGCATCGCCCATCATCACCATCCGGATCACCCCGGGCGCCCAGGATCGCCGCTTGCCTTGCGGTTCGTCACGCAGACCAGCCGCTGGGGAGCGCTGCACGATTTTCAGCCGGACTTGGGTCTCGCTAGCTATCGCATCATCCGTTCCGCCTCGGCCGGCTGACCATCTCCGCGTAGCGCAGAGACACCCCAGCGCTCACGAGGTGCACGGTCTCACGCCACGACGCCGTGCCGCGTTCGCCATCAAGGTCCGTCAGCACGCGGAGCAGCTCGCCGCCATGTTCCCGACGCGCCGCGCGCGGAAAAGCAAGCAAAGCCAGCCGATAGCGCCGCGCTGCCGTCACGAGGTCGCCTCGCGCGGCGAGGGCCTGCGCACGGCCCGCGCGGCGCGACGCAGGCGGTCGGCCTCCTCAAGCAACTCCCTCTCTCCCACGCCCGTCACGGTGTAGTACCGCCGTGCCCGGCCGTCCACTATCTCCTCGCCATCGAGTGCCACCAAACCAGTCTTGAGCAGCCGATCGAGCGCGCCATAGAGCGTCCCCACCGGCACGCGAACGTCCCCGCCCGACAGCCGCTCGACCTCCTTGATGATCGCATAGCCATGCCGACGCTCCCCGTACAGGGAAGCCAGGATGTAATAAGTCGACTCGGTCATTTCAATGACCAAATATATATCGTGGGCCGAACTATAATGTGCACCGGGGCGCTGGCACATCAAACGCCACGATCCCCTGAGGCTCGCGACTCCGAGGCACCAGGTCCATGCATCCCGCCGGATTCCCATTCCCGTTGCCGCAGGGCGGATCGCTTGTCGCCTTTCTGATCGTCGTCGCCATCGTGATCGGCACGTTCTACTGGCAGCACCGTCGCCGAAGCCGGCGCTAGAGCGAAGTGGGTGACGCTAGGTCCGCCCCCGGAGCGGGCTCAGGGCACGACGAAGACTGAAGCGTGCATGAGCACGCGGCTAGGCCGCCGCACCCCACGTGTCCGCACGGCCAGCCGCGAGCGCCTCGGCCACCACCACGTAAACGGCGGCATTGACCGCCATCCCGACGTGGCTCGAGCGCACCTCGACGTGGCGCGCGTCAGGATCCAGACAGGAGCGCCAGTCGACGATTCCATCGCTGCGCGAGTACACCGAGGTGAAGGCGACGTGCTGCGGCCAGGCCGCTGTGGCATCAATCCGGGCCTGGCGGCAGCAGGCCCCGAAGCGGCAGGCATGCGAGAACAGCCCGCGGACCCCCAGTGACCCGAGCACGGCGACCGCCTCGACCTGCGCGCGCACGAACGGATGCACGGCCAGCGGGTCAATCACCGGAGCCCCCAGGCAAATGATGCCGGCCACGAGGTCGGGGCGGCGCACGGCGAGGATCCGGGCCAGGGACCCGCCCCGGCTCTGACCGACGATCGTGACCTGGCGGCCGTGACGCTCGGCGAACCGCTCGAGCTGCGCATCAAGCCGCCCGAGCGCGCGCGAGGTGCAATCGACGTTTGCGCGGATTCCCGCCCGGCACGGCCGGTAGCCGACTCGGTCAAGCCACTGGGCCATGATCGCGAGGGAGATGTCACCGGCCAGAAAGCCCGGCACCAGCAGCACCGGCGCACCGTGGCCCGGGACCACGCCCTCGCCCCGGAACACGGCGTGGCGCCGTAACGCGGCGTGCTCGAGCCCGACGCGAGCCTCGCCCCAGATCGGGATGCGCAGTTGGTCAATCACGGCCGGGCCTCCTTACCCAATCGCCTATCCCTGCACTCA
>JAFAYP010000487.1 GCA_019240305.1 Solirubrobacterales bacterium | reverse complement strand
GTCATCGGGCGGCGCATGCTCGCCGGCGGCTAACGTCCGCTTGGGAAGAAAGGGGCAACTATTCCCCCCTACTTCCCGAGGCCCGATGACGACCGACCGCCCCGCCCTCCTGCTCAGCATCGACTACGAGGACTGGCACCAGCTGGTCCGCCGGCGCGTGGACGTGGCGGGCTGGGAGGCCCCCGGTCCGGCGCTCGCCCGCCAGACCGAGGCTTTATTGAGCCTGCTCGACGAGCTGCACGCGCGCGCGACCTTCTTCGTGCTGGGGATGGCCGCCCGGGCCCACCCGGGGCTGCTGGCCCCGATCGTCGAGGCGGGCCACGAGATCGCCTGCCACGGCGACGCCCACCGCCTCGTGCACAGCCAGACGCCCGATGAGTTCGCCGCGGACCTGCGTGCGGCGCGAGCCACGATCGAGGACCTGACCGGACAGACGCCGGCCGGCTACCGGGCGCCGGCCTTCTCGATCACGCGCGCGTCAGACTGGGCCTACGAGGTCCTGGCCGGAGAGGGCTTCCTGTATGACGCCAGCCAGCACGACTCGCCGATCGCCGGCGATCATCCGGAGCCGGTCACCGCGACGACCGCCCCCCACCGTCTCGAAAGCGGCCTGTGGGAGTTCCCCGTCGCGGTGTGGCACACCAGCCGCGCCAAGATCCCGGTGGGCGGCGCCTCCTACTGGCAGGTCCTCCCCAGGCCCTTGGTCCTCACCGGGCTCAAGCGAGCCGGCTCGATGGCCGGTCTGTACCTGCATCCCTACGAGCTCGACCCGCAGCCGCTGAAGGTCATGCTCCCGCCCGGCGCCACGCCCTCCCAACGCACCCATGCCCGGCTGCGCCAGGCCCAGCGCAACGGCGCCCGCCGGCGCGCCCCGGGGATGCTCAGGGCGATTGCCCGCCACTTTGAGCTGTTGCCGTATGGCGAGGCGTACGCACGACTTGGGGGTGAGAACCCGGGTACGTTCAAGCCATGAGCCTGCCTCACGCCCTCGGGATCTTCGGGGCGGGCATCGTGGCCGGCACGATCAACACCGTGGTCGGAAGCGGCACGCTGTTCACCTTCCCCGTGCTGCTCGCCTTCGGGTACGCCCCGGTCACCGCCAACGTGTCCAACACGGTCGGGCTCGTGCCGGGGTCGGTGTCGGGGGCGATCGGCTACCGCGAGGAGCTGCGGGGACAGGGCCGCCGCGCGCTCCCGCTGTGCACCGCCTCGCTGTTCGGCGGCATCGTGGGGGCGATCCTCCTGCTCAGCCTCCCGCCCTCGGCGTTCAAGACGATCGTGCCCGGCTTCATTGCGGTGGCGCTTGTGATGATCGTGCTCCAGCCGCGCCTCTCGCGCGCGCTCGCGAAGCGCCGCGGCGGCACTCGGCGTCGGGAGCGCGCCGGCCCGATCGGGACCGCGGCGACATTCGGCAGCGGGATCTACGGTGGCTACTTCGGCGCCGCTCAGGGGATCCTCCTGCTGTCGATCCTCGGGCTGTCGCTCGAGGGCGAGGAGTTGCAGCGGATAAACGCGCTCAAGGTCGTGCTCGCCGGGCTCGTCAACCTGGTGGCCGGCGTCGTGTTCGTCTTCTCGGCCCACGTGGCCTGGCTGGCCGCGCTGCTGATCGCGATCGGCTCGACCATCGGAGGCGTGCTCGGCTCGCGCTACGGCCGGCGCCTGCCTCCATCCGCGTTGCGCGCGTTGATCGTTGCCGTGGGGATCTTCGCGATCGTCAGGCTTCTGTAGCGCCGGGGCGAGCGAACCGCTCGCGGGCCTGCTCCACCTCGGCCCATGCGGCGCAGCCCTGAAGGTGGTCGTTGACCAGGCCCATGGCCTGCATGAACGCGTAGACCGTGGTCGGCCCCACGAACCGCCAGCCGCGTCGCTTGAGCTCTCGCGCGAGCGCGCGCGAGGACTCCGTGTGCGCCTCGATCGCGTCGCGCGACGGTCCGTGCGTGCGTGGCGCCGGCTCGAAGCGCCACACGAAGCGCGCCAGCGATCCCTCGTCGTGCACCAGCTCCAGCGCGCGGCCGGCGTTGTTGATCACCGCCTCGATCTTCCCGCGGTGGCGCACGATCGAGGCGTCGGCCACAAGGCGCGCCACGTCGTCCTCGTCGAAGCGCGCCACGGCGTCGAAGTCGAAGCCGGCGAACGCGCGCCGGAACGCCTCGCGCTTGCGCAGGATGGTCAGCCAGGAGAGCCCGGACTGGAAGCCCTCGAGGCTCAGCTTCTCGAACAGCCGCACGTCGTCGGCCACGGGGAAGCCCCACTCGCGGTCGTGGTAGTCGCGGTACTCGGTCCCGCCCGGCCCCGCGGAGCCGCTCCACCAGCAGCGCGCCACGCCGTCCTCTCCCCGGATGATCCCGTCGGTCATGACCTGGCAGGATGGCAGGCGATGAAGCAGTACTACGACGCCCGCGCGCCCGAGTACGACGAGTGGTATCTCGCCCAGGGGCGCTTCGCCGACCGCGAGCGGCAGGGGTGGGAGCCGGCGGTGCGCGAACTCGAGCGGGTCCTCGCAACGCTTGAGCCCGCGACCACGCTGGATGTCGCCTGCGGCACCGGCTTCTTGACCCGCCACCTGCGCGGCGAAGTGACCGGCCTCGACCAGAGCGAGCGGATGCTTCAGATCGCCAGCGCGCGGATGCCGCGGGCCCGCTTCGTACAGGGGGACGCCACGCGGCTGCCGTTCGAGGACTCGTCGTTTCACCGCGTGTTCACCGGCCACTTCTACGGCCACCTGGAGGACGGCGCCCGAGCGGCCTTCCGGTCTGAGGTGCGCCGCGTCTCGCGCGAGCTCGTGATCGTCGACTCCGCCGCGCGCCCCGACCACGAGCCTGATGAATGGCAGGAGCGCATCCTCAACGACGGATCGCGCTACGAGGTCTACAAGCGCTACTTCGAGGCCGACGAGCTCGCGGCCGAGCTCGGCAACGGGCAGGTACTCCACGCGAGCGCGTGGTTCGTGATGGTCTCCGCCCCGGCGTGACCGGCGCTCGCCCGTCCCGGAGCCGCTAGCCTCGTCCAGCGGTCATGCCTCCGCTCACCAGATTGGCCACGCTGGTCTGCACGCTCACGGCTGTGGTCGCGCTCGTCGGACCGACGTCGTCGCCCGCCTCCGGAGGCACGACCCGTGTCGGCGCCGCAGCCCCGCTTCCCGCCCGCGCCCACATTGCCGGTGGGCTGGCCGGCGGCACCCCGATGCATCTGACGATCACGCTGGAGCCGCGCGATCCGGCGGCGCTTCGGGCGTTCGCCACCGCGGTGTCCACGCCCGGTTCGCCCGAGTACCGCCACTACATCACCTCGTCACAGTTCGCCGCGCGCTTCGGCGCGACGCCGGACGCGATCAAGGCGGTTGAGGCATCGCTCCGCGCCCACGGCCTGGTCCCGGGACCCCCCAGCCGCAACGCGCTGTCGATCCCGGTGAACGCCACCGCGGGGGCCGTGGCGCGAGCGTTCGACGTGTCACTGGCGCATGTCACGCTCCAGAACGGCGCCAGCGCGATCGTGAACCGGCAGGCGCCGGCGATCGATGCCAGCGTGGCGCCCCACGTCCAGTCGATCCTCGGTCTCGAGACAACCTCCCGGGCCGAGCCCCTCCTGGTCCGCTCGCACGCGGCCGTGGGCACATCGCGGACGCTGCGCCCGCACGTTCTCACCGGTGGTCCTCAGCCATGCAGCGCTGCCAGCTCGGCCGGCGCGAGCCAGGGAGGGTTCACCGCGGACCAGATCGCCTCGGCCTACGGGCTCTCCGGGCTGTACACCGCGGGGGCGCCGGGCGGGGGGTCCGATGAGGGCGCCGGCCAGGCCGTGGCCGTGCTCGAACTCGAGCCCTACGATCCGACCGACATCGCCGCGTATCAGCAGTGCTACGGAACCAGCGCCCAGGTCGCAACTATTCCGGTGGACGGCGGGGCGGGCAACGGCTCGGGCTCGGGCGAGGCGGCGCTCGACATTGAGAACCTGATCGGCCTCGCCCCCAGGGCGAGCGTCGATGTCTACGAGGGGCCGAACTCGGGCTCGGGACCCTACGACACGTTCAGCGCGATTATCAGCCAGCACCTCGCGCAGGTGGTCACCGCGTCGTGGGGCCAGTGCGAGTTCATCAACGGCGCCACCGAGGCGGCAGCCGAGAACACGCTGTTCCAGGAGGCGGCCTCAGAGGGAATTTCGGTCTTCTCGGCCTCCGGTGACGACGGCGCCGAGGACTGCTTCCCGGCGAATCCGATGCCCGAGGTGGACGATCCGGCCAGCCAGCCGTTCGTGACCGGGGTCGGCGGCACCCAACTCACCGCGATCGGTCCCCGGCCGTCCGAGAGCGTGTGGAACGACGGACCGCGGGTCGGCGCCAGCGGAGGCGGTGTCTCGGCCTTCTGGGGCATGCCGAGCTACCAGAGCGATGCCCCGGCCTCACTGCACGTGATCAACGCGGGCTCCACAGGCTCGCCGTGCGGGACCTCCTCGGGCGACTGCCGCGAGGTGCCCGACGTATCGGCCGACGCGGACCCGGGCACCGGGTACGTGATCTACTGGAACGGCGACGGCGGCGCAGGGGCGACCGAGCCCAGCGGGTGGCAGGTCGTCGGCGGCACGAGCGGGGCGGCGCCGGCCTGGGCCGCGCTGATCGCGCTGGCCAACGCCTCGTCCGCCTGCCACGGGACCGTGATCGGCTTCGCCAACCCGGCCCTCTACAGCGCTGCGAGCGGCGCCTATGGCGCGGACTTCAACGACATAACGTCGGGCAACAACGACATGACCGGGTCCAACGGCGGAAAGTTCGCGGCCGGGCCCGGCTACGACATGGCCACCGGTCTCGGATCGCCGAACGGCTCGGCACTGGCCGGCGGCCTGTGCACCGACGCGGTGTCGCTGGGCAACCCGGGCGCGCAGCGATCGATCGTGCACTCCGCGGTGAGCGTCCAGATCAAGGCCTACGACACCCGCGGCGGTTCTGTGCAGTTCAGCGCCTCGGGCCTCCCGGCGGGGCTGTCGATCAACGCCTCGAACGGCAAGGTCACCGGGCATCCGCGCCGTCTCGGGACCTCGATCGTCACGATCAGCGTCTCCGATGCCGCCGGCACGACGGACCGTACCTCGTTCGCCTGGACGATCCAGACCAACCCCACGCTGTCCCGGCCTTCGCTCTCGGGGGTGGG
Source organism: Solirubrobacterales bacterium (assembly GCA_019240305.1). Lineage (GTDB taxonomy): Bacteria > Actinomycetota > Thermoleophilia > Solirubrobacterales > Solirubrobacteraceae > Palsa-465. Next base: position 3,237 of record JAFAYP010000487.1, on the reverse strand, counting down.
CGCAGGTCATCCCCGGCTGAGCTTCATGGTCGCGCAGGGCCGCGACGCGCCCAAGCTCAAGTCCATCACGGTCTCCCTCCCGCGCGGTTTGAGCTTCACCCGGGCGCGAACCCTGGTCACGGTGACTGGCCGCGCGAACCGTCACGTCAGCTATCGAGTGGCCCTCGAGCACGGCGCGCTGGTGCTCACCGTACGTGTGCCGGCCGAGCAACTCCACGTGACGATCGCCGATCCGCGGCTCGCGGCCAGTAGCGGCCTGGTGGCTGCCGCGGCCGGCCACCGCGCCGGGCGAGTCGTGATCACGGTGGGCACGAGCGACGCCCTCAAGCGCACCACCCGGGTGACCGGCAAGGTCAAGCCCAGCTAGCCCGTCAGGCGGCCTCGGCCGGCTGCTCGGTGTGGCGCTTGGCCACCTCCCCGAGGATCTCGATCATGGTGCCGGCGGCCGGCGCGGGCTCGGCCGCGGCCAGCGTGGCTGCCACCACGCGGCGTGACGGTGGCTTGGGCGCCAGCGAGCGAACGACGATGCCCGGGTGCACGTGGGTCAGGGCCAGACGCGGGATCAGCGCCACGCCCACGCCGGCCGCGACCAGGCCCTGCACGGTCTCGTAATCGTCCGACTCGAAGGTCACGCGCGGTTCGAACCCGGCGGCCACGCACGAGCGCACCACGTGGCGCGCGCAAGGGCTGGGCGCGGAGGTCTGCACCCAGTCCTCCTCGCGCAGGTCGGCGAGGGTGAGCGCCCGCTTGCCGGCCAGTGCGTGCTCGGCCGGCAGAGCGACCAGCATCGGGTCCTCGAGCAGCGGCGCGGTGCGCAGCCGCGCCCCATGTCGCTCGCGGACGCCGGGGAACTCGAACAGCAGCGCGAGATCGAACTCGCCCGCCCGCAGGCGGGGCGCGATCTCCTCAGGCTCGCCCTCGGCCAATGTGAGCTCCACCTCGGGATGGCGCGCGCGAAAGCGCGCGATGGCCAATGGCATCAGCGTGGCACCAGCGGACGGGAACGAGGCCATGCGCAGCCGGCCCCCCCGGATGCCGAGCACCGCGGCGAGCTGGGTCTCGGCGGCCTCGATCCGGGCGAAGATCGCCTCGGCGTCCTCCACCAGACTGGCCCCGGCCGCGGTGGGCCGGACGCCGCTGCGGTCGCGCACGATCAGCGTCGCACCGGTCTCTGCCTCCAGCCGCGCGATCGCCTGGGAGACCGCCGACTGGGTGTATGACAGCGACTCAGCCGCGGCCGAGAACGACCCGCGCCGCACGACCTCGCACAGCACCCTGAGGCGACCGACGTGCAACATTAGCGCAGCTTATCAACAACATGATCAACTTCATTAGCGCTGATAGTAGGTAGATGTCATCCTCGCGCCGAAGAACGCATCACCCCCGAACCCCCCGAGGACTGGAGGCCCGAATGGAACCCAGGGCGATCATCTCCTACGACGACACGCCGGGCGATCACGACGCCCTGATGCTCGGCCGCACGCTGGCTGACGCCGGCGTGGCGCTCACGCTGGCTTACGTACGCCACAGCACCCTGACCGACACCTCGCGCGAGCGGCTCGAGGAGGACGACGCCCGCGCGCTGCTCGATCGCGGCGCCCAGCGGCTCGGGAGCCTCGACGTCGAGACCCGGGTCGTCGTCAGCCCATCCACGCCCGAGGGCCTGCTCCGCCTCGCCCAGGAGGAGGACGCCGACATCATCGTGTTCGGCTCCGACTACCGGACCCCGCCCGGCCGCGTCGCGCCGCAGCACTCCACCCAGCGCCTGCTCGAGTCGAGCCCCGCCGCGGTCGCGATCGCGCCGGCGGACTACCTGGAGTCCCGCGTACATCGAATTGGCGTGCTCGCGGTTGCCGGCGACGACTCGACGATCGCCACCGCCCGCTCGCTGGCCGACAGCTTCGGCGCCGCGCTCACGCGCGACGAGCACAAGGTCGATCTGCTCGTGGTCGGCTCGCGATTCGAGGCGCCGTTCGGGCAGGTCATGCTCAGCGCCCAGGCTCAAAACCAGATCGAGGGCGCGCGCTGCCCGGTGCTCATCGTCCCGCGCGGGGTGACGATCGAGTTCCCGGCCGTGCTCGCCCACGCGGCTTAGGGGCCGCCTGCGGCGGCGTCCGTGGGGCCGGGCGGCCCCGTCCGGTCACTTACGGCAGGATCAGGTGCGAGTCTCCGAACTCGTGCCATAGATACCCGGCGTCGAGCGCCGTGGTGTACGACGCCTTAAGGAGCTCGGGGCCGGCCACGGCCTCGAGCATCATCAGGTGCGAGGCCTCGGGCTCGTGCCAGCCGGTGATCATCCCGTCCACCGCGCGCACGCCGCACTGCGGCGTCACGACCAGCCCGGTCCAGCCCGACCGCGCGCAGACACATGGCGCGGCGCCGGCCGCCGACTCGAGCGCCCGGACGACGGTCGTCCCGACCGCGATGACCCGGCCGCCGCGCCCGCGCGCGGCGCAGAGCTCCTCGGCCGTCCGCCCGGGCACCTCGAACCACTCCGGGAAAGGCGGCTCGTGGCTCTCGGGAGATGACACGCCGGCGTGCAGGGTGACCGGAACCACGGTCACGCCGCGCGCGCGTAGGCGCGAGAGCAGCTCGCGCGTGATCGGCCGCCCGGCGCTCGGCATCTCGGCACTCCCCGGGCTGGTCGCGTACACGTTTTGGTAGGCCTCGAGCGGCCATGGCCTGGCCACGTGGCCGTAGCGGATCGGCTCGCCGTGACGCTCGAGGTAGTCGTCGACCAGCAGCTCGCAACACACCCGGGCGAGCATTAGCCGCTGGCCGGAGGCATACGGCGCGATCAGCTCTAGCGAGGCGCCCCCGCGGAGCTCCAGCCGCTCCCCGGCGGCAAGGCGGGTCGGCCGGCGCCCGTCCGCGCTGCGGAGCTCGACCACGCGCCACTCGTCGTCCAGATGGGGCGCACGGGTGGCGAAATGGACACGCACGAGCCCGCGGTTCTGAGCCCGGCGGGCGGGGATCGCCGCCGGGATCGTGGCCGACACGTTGACGACCAGCACGTCGCCGGGCTCGAGCAGCTCGGGCAGCTCGTGGAACGTGCGATGCTCAAGCGAGCCGTCGCGCCTGTGCGCGACCAGCAGCCGGACGCCGTCGCGCGGCACGCCACGAGCCTCGGGCGGCTCGTGCGCCTCGAGGTCCGTTTCGATCTCGAACGCCAGCGCGCTCATGCCACCGCGCTCTGAAGTGGAGCCAGCTCGCGGGCCTGGTAGCGGCCGCTGGGCA
>JAFAYP010000327.1 GCA_019240305.1 Solirubrobacterales bacterium | reverse complement strand
CTGAGCCCGCGAGCCGCGTGCCGGCTCGAAGCGCTCGGCTTCGCCGAGGTCTACGACTATGTCCCGGGCAAGGTCGACTGGCTGGCCCATGGCCTGCCGGTGGAGGGCGATCGGGCCGACCCGCCCACGGCCGGGAGCGTGGTCCGCGATGACGTGGCGCGCTGCGCGGCCGATGAGATCGTGGCGCGCGTGCTCGAGGCGGTCGAGGCCTCGTCCTATCCGTTCGCGCTGGTCACCGGCGAGACCGGGATGCTGCTCGGACGCGTGCGCGCAAGCGCGCTGCGCAAGCACGACGGCGAGGTGCCGGTGGGCGAGATCATGGAGCTCGGCCCCTCCACGGTGCGCCCGCACCGCGCCGCGGGGGAGCTGGCCGAGTCGCTGGCCGAGCGCGATCTGCGCTGGGCGATCGTCACCACACCCGAGGGCCGGCTGCTCGGCGTCGCCTCGCGCGAGGACCTCGAGCGGGCCACCGGCAGCCGGGGCGAGGACGCGTAGCGCGAGTTATCCGCCACTCGAGCGGCGGCGCATGTCGAGTGGCGCATCGCTCGCGCTATCCGCGAGTCAACCGCCATTCGACACGGGCGGGACGCCGAGTGGCGGATAACTCGCGCTCGCGGTCGCCGCGATCGGCGACCCGACGCTCGCTCACACCACCTCGATCGTGCCGGGCTCGCCGTCGGTCAGGCGCCCGATCACCGGGCCTGGAAGCTCTTCTGCCCGCGCCGGATCGACGGCCACGAGCAGGCCGCCCGAGGTCATCGCGTCGGTCACAAGCCTGCGGCTCACCTCGTCCACGACGTCGGCGAAGCGCGCGAACTCCTCGGCGTAGCGACGGTTGTTGCGGCTGCCGCCGGCCACCGCGCGCTCATCGGCCAGCAGCTCGAGCGCACCGTCGATCGCCGGCACAGCCGCCGCCTCGACCACGGCCGCCAGGCCACTGGCCAGCGTCAGCTCGTGCAGGTGCCCGAGCAATCCGAAGCCGGTCACGTCGGTCATGGCGTGAGCGCCGGCGGCGCGGGCGGCCTGCGCGCCGTCCGCGTTGCGCTCGGTCATCACCTCAACGGCGGCGGCCAGCGCCGCGTCGGACGCGAACCCCTTCTTCAGTGATGTGGTCACGGCGCCGGCTCCGAGTGGCTTGGTCAGCACAAGCGCATCGCCCGGCCGTCCCATGGCGTTGGTGATCAGCTCAGCGGGGTCGATCACACCGGTCACCGCCAGGCCGTACTTGGGCTCGGGGTCGTCGATCGTGTGGCCGCCCAAGAGGACCGCTCCGGCCTCGCTGATCACGTCGTGGCCGCCCCGGAGGACCTCGGCGAGCATCTCGGCCCCGAGCTGCTCGACCGACCACGCCACCAGGTTCAGGGCGCTCACCGGCCGCCCGCCCATGGCGTACACGTCCGAGAGCGCGTTGGTGGCCGCAATCCGGCCGAAGTCGTAGGGATCGTCGACGATCGGGGTGAAGAAATCCGCGGTCTGGACAAGCGCGAGATCCTCCCGCAGCCGGTACACGCCGGCGTCGTCGCTGGTCTCGGCGCCAACCAGGAGATTCGGATCCTCAGCACGCGGGAGCGCCTGCACGATCGGGGCAAGCAGCGCGGCCGGCACCTTGCACGCGCAGCCTGCGCCGTGGGACAGGGAGGTGAGCTTGATCGCGGTCACGCCTGCGATCATCGCAAAGCACGCGGGTAGGGTCTTGTTCGTGTTCGACCCGCTGCTAGTGGCCGCCGCCGCACCCGCGCACCTGCCGGGCGTCCTGCACAGCCTGGAGCCGACGCTGAACCGCTTCGGCTATCTCGCCCTCGGCCTGATCTTCCTGGAGGACTTCGGGGTTCCGGTGCCCGGCGAGACCATCCTGATCGTCTCGGCCGTGTATGCCGGCACGGGACGGCTGAGCATCTGGCTGGTCGCCCTGATCGGCTTCCTGGCCGCGATCCTCGGCGACAACGTAGGTTTCGCCATCGGGCATTTCGGCGGCCGGCCGCTGGCCGAGCGATACGGAAAGTACATCCTGCTCACCCCCGAGCGACTGGACAAGGCCGCGGGCTTCTTCGACCGCCACGGCGGCAAGGTGATCGTGATCGCGCGCTTTGTCGAGGGCCTGCGCCAGGCGAACGGGATCATCGCCGGCATCACCGGCATGCACTGGACGAGGTTCCTGCCGTTCAACATGATCGGCGCGGCGCTGTGGGTCGCGCTCTGGGTGTCGATCGGTTACTTCTCCGGCAGCCACATCGACAGCATCTACAAGGCAGCCACGCGCTACGAGGCGTACTTCGCGATCGTCGTCGGGCTGCTCATCCTCGCCTTCATCGCGCATCGCGTGTGGAAGTGGCGCAAGGAGCGCCGGGAGCGAGGCGAGCGCGCGGAGAGCAGGGCCTCCGCGGACTGAGCTAGTCGGACTTGTCGTCGCGGTAGGCCTGGCGCGCCTTCTGGATCGCCTCGCGCGCGGCGTCGCGGCCGGCCCAGCCCTCCACCTCTGAGTGGCGGTCGGGATCGAGGTCCTTGTAGACCGTGAAGAA
>JAFAYP010000244.1 GCA_019240305.1 Solirubrobacterales bacterium | reverse complement strand
CGCCGACGCTCGATCGGCCGCGCCACAAGGGTCTGGGCGACTACTCGACGAACGCCGCGATGCTGCTGGCGCCGGTGCTTGGGGAGCCCCCGCGGGAGGTCGCCGCCAGGCTCGCGGACGAGCTCGGTGGGTTGCTCGGCGACGACCTGGAGCGCGTCGAGGTGGCGGGCCCAGGCTTCCTCAACCTGGTGCTGACCGACGCCTGGCACCAAGCGGCCCTGCGCTCGGTGCTCGAGGCGGGCGAGCGCTTCGGCGCCGGTGGGGTGGAGCATCCCGAGCGGATCCTGATCGAGTTCGTGTCGGCGAACCCGACCGGCCCGCTGGTCGCCGCGAGCGGGCGACACGCCGCCTACGGCGACGCCCTGGCCCGGATACTCGAGCACCACGGACACGCTGTCGATCGCGAGTACTACTTCAACGATGCCGGCAACCAGATCCGCCTGCTCGGGCAGTCGGTGCAGGCCCGGGCGCGTGGGGAGGATGTCCCCGAGGGCGGCTACCAGGGCGACTACGTGGCCGAGCTGGCCGCTGCCATCCCCGGCGCGGCGGATGCGGACGTCGACGAGCTGGCGCGGAGCGCGGTCGATCTGCTGTGGGCGCGGATCAAGGCGACGCTCGAGCGCTACGGGGTCCGTTTCGATGAGTTCTTCAGCGAGCGCACCCTGCACTCGGGTTCTCCGAGCGCTTTGGACCGTGCGCTGGCGGTGCTCGAGCAGAGCGGGCACGTGTACCGGTCAGAGGGAGCGCTGTGGCTGCGCACCACGGATTTCGGCGACGACAAGGATCGCGTGGTGGTGCGCTCCAACGGCCAGCCGACCTATCTGGCCGCCGACATCGCCTACATGCAGAACAAGCGCGAGCGGGGGTTCGAGCGCCAGATGGTGCCGGTCGGATCCGATCACGCGGCCTACGTGCGCGAAATGAAGGCCGCGATGGCGGCGCTGGGCGGCGATCCGGACACGGTCGACATGCCGCTGCTGCAGTTCGTGCACCTCGTCGCGGGCGGCGCGGTGTTCGCGATGTCCAAGCGTCGCGGCGATTTCGTGATGCTCGACGACCTGATCGACGCGATCGGCGTCGACGCGACCCGCTTCTTCATGCTCCGGAGCTCGCACGATCGGACGATCGAACTCGACGTCGAGCTGGCGCGCAAGCAGTCGCGCGAGAACCCGGTCTACTACGTCCAGTACGCACATGCCCGGATCGCCTCGATGCTCCGGCGCCTGTCCGAGGAGCGTGTCGCGGCCGCGCTGGCTGCGGACTGGGAGGGCGTCTCGCTCGAGGCGCTGGAGCGCGACCTGATCAAGAAGCTCCTGGCCTTCCCGGGCGAGGTAGCCGAAGCTGCCGGGCGGCGCGCCCCGCACCGGATCACCGGCTATGCCCTCGAGCTGGCCCAGGATTTCACGGCGTTCTACGAGCACTGCCGGGTGGTCGGGGTCACCCCGGAGGCGGTCGAGTCGTTCCGCGTCGCTCTGTCGGCCGCGGCTCAGCGGACGATCGCGCTGGCCCTCGGCTTGCTCGGCGTGAGCTCCCCGGACTCGATGTAGCTTTTTGACCTGGGGTCAGCCCCGAAAGCGACTGAGCTCCTGCTCGAGGCGGGCGGCCTCGGCGGGATCGAATTCACGGGCCGGCGCCTGGCGCTCGCCGGCTTCTGCGCGGGTTCGCCGTCGCCAGCGCGGCAGGATGATCAGGAGGATCGCGATGCCGGCGACGAGGATCGCCGGGGGGAGGACGTACACGGTCAGGTTGAACCCACTGGCCGGCGGCCGGCCGAGAACGCCCGGGCCGTACTGCCCGACGAGGTTCTGCTCGATCTGGCGCTTGGTATCGCCCTGGGCGATCAGGCCCCGGATGTAGTTGCGCTCGGATTCGGCCTGGGGCGACTGCGCCACCGCGAGCGACTCGTGACAGAGCGTGCACATCACGTCGTTCTCGATGTCGGTCAGCGAGGCACGGGGCCGGACGCTGGCGTTGGCGGCCAGCGCGGCCGGGACCAGGATCCAGGCCGCGAGCATTGCCGCCACCACGAGCCTCAGCGACGGCCGGGTCATGATGGCTCGGCCACGAATCGCGACACCGTCTGCTGCAACCACGTCCCGTCCAGCTGCCAGCGGCGCAGGGCCACGACCTTGCCCTGGCGGTTGATCACGTAGGTCTCGGGCACGCCGCTCGTCCCGAAGCCGCGCACGAAGTTGCCGCTCACGTCGCGCACGACCGGATAGGTGATGTGCTGCTGGCGCACGAACGATTCCGAGTCGCTGGTGTTGTCCTGATAGGTCACGCCGAGGATCGTCGCGTTGTCCTTGACGATCTGCTGCTGTTCGCGCTCGAGGATCGGCGCCTCGGCCAGGCACGGCTGACACCAGGACGCGAACACGTTGATCACGACCACCTTGCCGCGGAACTGGGCCAGGGTCCTGGTTCCCGAAGCGCCCAGGATCGGGAGCCGGACATGTGCGTTGGGTGCCGGTGGATAGTCGCCGCGGGCGACCAGGGCATCGATCGAGCTGCTGGTGCCCTGGTTGGCGACCCCGAAGCCGAGCAGGACCAGAAGCGCTGCAGCCACCGCGATGGCAATGGCGGCAGTCGCGACGCGGCGCATGCTCGGAGAGTAATACGCTCCGTTGGCGGGCGGACGAGGCCGGTTGATGGGGATCGAGGCGGGTGGGTACCTCGCCCCGATTGGTCCCGGGTTCGTTTGCAACATCGATCACCAGCTCCTCCCCGCCAGCGGCTCCGGCGTGGGAAGTTTGCAGCCGACGGCCTCAGTTGTAGAGAATCGACCCTAACCCTTGTTCTCGCATCTCCGCCCATCCGACGCCAGCCACTTCGCGCGGGTCGAGGACCCGCAGTCCTCGGCACCGTTCGCCCTGCGCCTTGAACCCATGGAGAGCGGCTGGGTACGCGTATGCGTCGAGGGCGAGCTGGCGCTGACCAGCTCCTCGCTGCTCGAGCTGGCCGTGGAGCGCGAGCTCCAAGCCAACCGCCACGTACTGCTCGACCTTTCCCGCATCGATTTCATCGACTCGGCGGGCCTGCGGGCGATGACCGCCGTGGTCCGGACGGCCAAGGCCAGCGGCTGCCGCCTCAGGCTGAGCTCTGAGCTCCCCGCCCACGCGCGCCGGTTGATGGAGTTCGTCGGCCTGTTGCCGTTCGTGCCGATCGTCGACGACACCGATCCCGGCGAGCGCTGACGCTCATCCCCTGTCCTCACGAGTAGCCGGTGGACGGCCGGCGCCAGATCACCATGCTGACCGTCCACCGACTAAGAGGAGAGAGGTGATGCTGGGCCGCTTGTACCCAATTTGCGGCAAATGATTCCGACGATTTGCGCTCTCGTTGCAGACCAACGGACCCGTCGCGTCCTCG
>JAFAYP010000214.1 GCA_019240305.1 Solirubrobacterales bacterium | reverse complement strand
TCGTGTTCGGCGCGTGCCTCGGGCTCATGCGCCCCGAGGCGTGGCCGCTGCTGTTCGTCTACGGCGTCTGGCTCTGGCTCCGCCACCCGCGGTTGCGGGTGCTGGTCGTGCTCGGCCTGATCGCGCAGCCGTTCTTCTGGTTCGTTCCGCCCTGGATCGGGTCGGGCCAGCCGTTCCTGGCCGCGGTGCACGCGTCGGAGTACAACGGCCAGCTCGGCTCGAATCCGTTCTTCACCGTGCTCGTACGTGGCCTCGACGTGCAGACGATCCCGGTCCTGGTGCTCGGCGTGGTGGCGGTGGCGCTCGCCTGGATGCGCCGTCCGCGCCAGTGGCTGACGCTCGCCCTGGGCGCCGGAGCGCTCGTGTGGTGGGTGGTCGTCGTCGGCATGACCCTCGACGGCTATCCGGGGCTTGAGCGCTTCTACCTGCCGGCCGCCGGCGTCACCTGCGTGCTGGCCGGCGTCGGGATCGTGCGCTTGGCCGAGCTGGCCTCGCGCGGGCGCGTGGCGCTCGCGGCCGGCGTGATCGCGATCCTCGTCGCGGCGACCATCCCGTTCACCGGGGGGCGGATCAACGAGGCCAGCCAACAGGACAAGATCGCCGGTCAGGCCGTCACGCACCTCGATCAGATGCAGGCCGCGGTCGCCGCGGTGGGCGGCCACGACGGCGTCTACCCATGCCGCTCGAGCTTCGCCGCGGTCAATCACGGCGTGCAGACCGCGCTGGCCTGGCAGCTCCACGTGGTGCTGGGTGCCGTGGGGACCTCGATGCGCCACCAGGGCGTGATGTTCGTCGGGCCGCACGACACGATCGACGGGATCGCGGCGCCGGTCAACCCCCATCTCACGCAGCGCCAGCTGCTCGCGACGGTGGGCCCCTGGAAGGTCTACCGGATGACCAAGCCGGGCGCTGACCAGAGCTGCGTCGGTCGCTAGCCGCTTCGGGTCTTGGGCCTCGCTTCGCTCGGCGTCCCTGGGGCCAGGCGGCCCCGTCCGGCCGGGGCCGTTGCCCCCAAGCGCCCCGCTCGCGGACGTGCTTAATGCGTCACGCCCCCGTCTTCCTGGCGACCGTGACGCGTAGTGCATCTCCCAGCTGCATAACGCGTCACGGTTCCGGGCGGCCGCGCCGCGTGACGCGTTATGCACGGCGCGGTACGGTGGGCACGATGGCCGCCGCAGGACCTCCTCCGCCGCCGGGCGGCACCCCCGGCCCGCTCGATTCCATCCGCTGCTCGTTCTGCGGAAAGCGGGGGACCGAGGTCGACCGGATCATTGCCGGGCCCACGCCGGCGGTGGCGATCTGCAACGAGTGCGTCGACCTGTGCTCGGAGATGATGGCCGAGGAGCGCGGCGCGGACGAGCCGCCCGATCCGGCGGCGTAACGCGCCGTATCCGTGACGGCACCCTGCCCCGGGGGAGGCGTCCGGGCCGCTACGCAGAATGGTGTCGCATGATCGTCCTCGGCATCGACCCCGGCACCGCGAGCACCGGCTTCGGCGTGATCGAGGGCGCCGGGTCGCGCCTGCGCGCGCTGGCCGCCGGCGTGATCGAGACCCATGCCGGGACTCCGCTCGAGCGCCGGTTGGCCGAGATCCACGGCCACGTGGGCGATCTGCTCGATCGCCACAATCCGGCCGCGCTGGCCATCGAGGAGCTGTATTTCGGCGCCAACGTCCGCACGGCGTTCGCCGTGGGCCAGGCCCGCGGGGTGGTGCTGCTGGCCGCCGGCCAGCGCGGAGTGCCGTCGCGCTCCTACACACCCCAGCAGGTCAAGGACGCGGTGTGCGGCCACGGACGCGCCGGCAAGGAGCAGGTGGGGCGGATGGTGGCGCGGCTGCTCGGCCTTTCGGCCGTGCCCTCGCCCGACCATGCCGCCGACGCGCTCGCGGTGGCCATCTGCGACCTGAATCGCGCCCCGCTGGCCCAGGCGGTGGCGGCGGCGCCCGCGCCGAGATTCCGCAGCGCTGTGGGGGCGCGCGGATGATCGCGCTCGTGAGCGGGGTGGTCGCGGTACGCCGCGGCGATCACGTCGTCGTCGACTGCGGTGGCGTCGGCTACCGCCTGTCGGTCTCGGCCGAGACGCTTCGCCACGTCCCGGCGGTCGGCAAGCACGTGCTCCTGCACAGCCACCTGGTCGTCCGCGACGACGCCCTCCAGCTCTACGGCTTCGCCACCGAGGAGGAGCGCGAGCTGTTCCTGATGTTGATCTCGGTCCAGTCGGTCGGTCCCAAGGTCGCGCTGGCCGTGCTGTCCGGCGGCCCCCCGCGAGAGCTGCTCAAGGCAGTTGCCGCGGGTGACACGGGCCGGCTGCAGGCCGCCCCCGGGGTCGGCAAGCGGACGGCCGAGCGGATCATCGTCGAGCTCCGCGAGAAGGTCGCCGGCGCCGCCCCGGTCCCGGCGGCCGTCGTGACGAGCAGCGGCCCCGGCTCCGGCTCCGACGATCCGCGCCGGCTGGCCCGGGACGGACTGATCGGGCTCGGCTACACGCTGCTCGAGGTCGACGAGCTGCTCGACGGCGCCGAGGGCGAGCGTCCCGAGGATCTGATCGCCCACGCCCTGAGGATGGCCCGGCGGTGAGCCCGGTCCGGGAGATCCGCGACGAGCAGCCGGCGCGTATCCAGGATCCCGCCGCCCTGCCCGAAGACGACCTCGACCGCTCGCTTCGGCCCCGCCGCCTGGATGACTTCGTCGGGCAGGCCGCGATCAAGGACCAGCTGTCGGTGGCCATCGCCGCCGCCGCCAGCCGCGGCGAGGCGCTCGATCACGTGCTGCTGGCCGGGCCGCCCGGCCTCGGCAAGACCTCGCTGGCTCAGATCGTGGCCGCCGAGCTCGGCGTCACGTTCGTGCAGACGGCCGGGCCGGCGCTCGAGCGCAAGGGAGACGTGGCCGCCTTCCTGACCGCACTCGAGCCGCGAGCGGTGTTCTTCGTGGACGAGATCCACCGCCTGCCCCGGGCGCTCGAGGAGACCTTCTATCCGGCCATGGAGGACGGCACGCTTCCGATCACCGTGGGCCAGGGCGCCGGGGCCCGCGTCGTGACCCTGCCACTGCCGCCGTTCACGCTGATCGGCGCGACCACCCGCGCCGGTCTGATCACCACCCCGCTGCGTGACCGGTTCGGGATCCAGCAGCGCCTGGAGCACTACGTGGTCGACGATCTGGCCACGATCGTGCGCCGCTCGGCCGGCCTGCTCGAGGTGACCATCGAGGAGGCGGGCGCCCGTGCGATCGCCGAGCGCAGCCGCGGCACGCCGCGGGTGGCCAACCGCCTGCTCAAGCGCGTGCGCGATTACGCCGAGGTGCGCGGCACCGGGATCATCACCGGCGAGGCGGCGATCCGGGCTCTCGACCTCCTTCAGGTCGACCATGCCGGCCTCGATCGGCTGGATCGCGAGATCCTGCGGGCGATCTGCGAGAAGTTCGGCGGCGGGCCGGTCGGGCTCTCCACGCTGGCTGTGGCGGTCGGTGAGGAGCAGGACACGATCGAGGACGTCTACGAGCCGTATCTGCTCCAACGCGGGCTGATCGAGCGGACGCCGCGCGGCCGCGCGGCCACCCGGCACGCGTTCGAGCACCTCGGATTGGAGCCGCCTGGGCCCCTTTCGCTCCTTTAAGCATTGGTGAAGAGCGCAGGGATCGCGCCGGGGCGGACGGCTATCCTCAGGGCGCCGAGCCGAGCCGTAGGGCGCTCCGTCATCGACGGTCCCACGCGTGCCGGCGACGGCACCAGGTCAGCACATGAGCCACGAGCACTATTTCATCTGTCCGCACTGCGGAAATCGTTCGATGGGCATCGACCGCAACGCCGGCTTCCGGCGGGAGGCCCGCGGCTGCGAGAAGTGCGGCTTTGCCTACCTGTTCGAGCTGCTCGACGACTATTACCCGGCGCCCAACGCGGCGTTCTTCGCGTGCGACTCGGGCGGCCGGATCGTCGACTGCGGGAAGGGCTCCTTCGAGCTCACCGGGCTGAAGACCGAGCAGGCGATCGGCCGCCCGGTGGGCGAGGTGCTGGGCCTGCGCTTCGACGACGGCACCGATCACGTGCACACCGCGCTCGAATGGGAGGTCCGGGTCAAGAGCAAGCCGGTCGAGGTCAACGCCGAGCGCGACCTCCCCGCCCGGGCGGTGGCCGACATCTTCCCGGCCTACGACGACGAAGAAGGCGGGGTGCTGGTCGTGCTCACGCCCACGAACCACCGGTGAGAGCCGATCCCCGCGACCGCCACCCCGTCCGCTACCTCTAGCATCCAGCGAGAGCGATGACCGATCGTCAGCGCAACGGCTTCATCCTGCTCCTCGTCCTGGGGCTGGTTCTCGGGTCGCTGGTCGTGATCGTCGGGATCCCCGGGGCCGTCAAGTCCAAGAAGACCGTGCTCGGGCTGGATCTCAAGGGCGGCGTGCAGCTGGTCTACCAGGGCGAGCCCAGCCCCCAGACGCCCAAGGTCACCCCAGATGCGCTCCAGCGCGCCGTCGACATCATGCGCAGCCGGGTGGACCAGCTGGGCGTGTCCGAGCCGGAGATCTCCACGTACGGCGGCAACCAGATCTCCGTCGGCCTCCCCGACGTGAGCGATACCGCCCGAGCCGAGCGGGAGGTGGGAACGACCGCCCAGCTTGCCTTCTATGACTGGGAGGCCAACGCGCTCACTCCGAGCGGCAAGATCGTGGCCAACCAACTCCAGTCCCAGGACTCGACCGCGATCGCGATCAGCCAAGGCGCGACCAACCTCTCCCCGGGCGATCCGGGCGCGGGCAGCATGGGCCTCTACCAGGCCGTTCAGCTGGCCTCCAAGCAGACGCCCTGGTCGAGCAAGTCCAACCTGCGCTACGGGCCGCAGTACTGGCTGTTCGGAGCGCCCGGAAGCGCGGCGTGCGCCACCGCGGCCCGTGATGCGGGCACGGTGCCGGTCACCGGCGAGCACTGCCTGCTCGCCGGCCAAGAGCAAAGCGTCGACAGCCTCAAATCCGACCTGCCGAACGGAGTGAGCTTCTCCGAGGGGCAGCTCCTGACCGTTCCCCAGGGTTGGATCGTCCTGCAGGCGATACCGGCGAACTTCTCCAAGCCGCCGGCGATCTCGGACCCCAGCTCCCAGTTCTACGTGCTCAAGGACAACGTCGCGCTGCGCGGCTCGGAGATCTCCAATCCGCAGGAGAGCAGCGACCCGAACACGAGCGAGCCGGACGTCACCTTCGGGTTCACCTCCAAGGGCAAGAACGCCTTCCAGAACGTCACCGCGGCGATCGCCCGGCGGGGAAGCCTGGTCAGCGGCCTGGGGCAGTCGCTCAACCAGCACTTCGCGGTGGCGCTCGACAACCAGCTGATCACCGTCCCCTACATCGACTACAAGCAGTAC
>JAFAYP010000177.1 GCA_019240305.1 Solirubrobacterales bacterium | reverse complement strand
AACCGGACGCGCCGCCGGGTCCTCCTCCTCGGCGACACCGGAACGGCGGTGGCGGAAAGCCCGGCCGAGGTCGCCAGCGTGGCCTTGGCTCCCGGAGCCATCACGCCGTCGCCACAGGAGGCAGGGCAATGAAGGCAATGCACCATGTCGGCATCACCGTGTCCGACCTCGAACGCGGGATCGACTTCTACCACGGGGTCCTCGGGTTGGGCTTCGTCAACGAGCCGAGCCCGGTGTTCGACGATCCAGAGCTCGGGCCGGCCGTGGGGGTTCCCGGCGCCGCTCTCCGGCAGGTGTCGCTCGCGCTCGGCGAGGTGATCCTCGAGCTGCTCGAGTACTCACGCCCCGAATCTCCGGTCGAGGCGCCGCTGGCTCAGAACGCGCTTGGCGCGCAACACGTCGCCTTCCTGGTCGAGGACATCCACGCCAAGAAGGCCGAGCTCGAGGCCAAGGGAGTCGAGTTCTACAGCGAGGTGAACGTGGTCGACGAGGGCGTCTTGGCGGGCTGGCGCTGGGTGTACTTCTCCGATCCGGACGGCAACGCGCTCGAGCTGGTGGAGGTCGCCTACACGCGCCCAGAGGAGCGGGCGGCCGGGATCGAGGCATACCTTGCGCAGCGCGCCACGGGGCGCGCGGGGGCCGAGGCATGAGGTATGGCGTCCTGTTCAGCTGTCAGGACCCGCCGGGCTCGCCGATCGGTCATCCGGCGCTCTACGCGGCCGCACTCGAGCAGGTCCTCGCCGCGGAGGCGCAGGGGTACGAGTGGGTGAACATCACCGAGCATCACGTGGCCGCCGATGGCTACCTGCCGGCGATGTTCGTGCTGCTCTCCGCGATGGCCGCGCGCACGCAACGGATCCGCCTCTCCACCGGGATGCTGATATTGACGCTGCACAACCCCGTCCGCATCGCCGAGGAGGCGGCGGTCGTCGACATTCTTTCCGGCGGCCGGCTGACGCTTGGCGTCGCGGCGGGCTACCGCGAGGTCGAGTTCGCGGTCATGCAGGTGGACTACCGCACGCGTGGCCAGCGCTTCCGGGAGTCACTCGAGATCCTTCAGCTCGCGTGGCGCGGTGAGCCGTTTTCCTACTCCGGACAGATCTTCCAGTTCCCGGAGATCGTGGTGCGCCCGGTTCCGCTCCAGCGTCCCGGCATTCCGCTGTGGCTTGGCGGCACAACATCGGTGGCGCTTCGCCGAGCCGTCGCCCACGGCTCGCCCTGCTTCCCCGGCGCTACCGACGACATCGGCGTCGTAGCGCAGCGGATGCAACGCTACGACCAGTTGCGCGAGGAGCTCGGTGCTTACGGTCCGCGCGAGCTCGTCCTTCCGCGCCTCGCGATGGTGGCGGACTCCAGGGAGGAGGCGCGCCGGCGCGCGCTTCCCGGCATCCGGGCCATGTTCGAGACCTACCAGTCGTGGGGCCTGCCAGTCGACTTCAGCCAGGCATTGGGCGATTGGAACCTGCTCGACGAGCTGGTGATCGTCGGCGACCCAGGCCACTGCCGCGCCGCGGTGGAGCGCTACGCGGCGCTGGGAGCGACGGACCTGATGCTTCAGTTCGCGATGCCGACGATCGAGCCGGCGGTCGTGGCCGAGAGTCAGGCGCGCTTCATGGCCGAGGTGGTGGCGCCGGAGGCGGCCATCGGGGGCGTGTGATGAGCGGCACCGATCGCATCGTGGCCGAGGCCGCGGAACTCGTGCGGACAGAGGGCACCGCGCTGCTCGAGCGGATGCTGCTCATCCGCCGCTTCGAGGACGCGGTGCAGCGCCTGTTTCAGCGCGGCGAGGTCCATGGCACGACACATCTCTACTCAGGCCAGGAAGCAGGAGCGGTGGGGGTCTGCGCGGCCTTGCGTCCCGGCGATCGCGCGGCTGGCACCTACCGCGGCCACGGCCATGCGCTGGCGCTTGGGGTTGACCCGCAGGGCCTGATGGACGAGTTGCTCGGGCGTGACACCGGGGTGTGCGGCGGCCGTGCCGGGTCGATGAACGTAGTCGACCTGGAGCACGGATTGGTCGGCTGCTTCGGCATTGTCGGCGGCTCGATCGCCGCCGTCACCGGCGTCGCGCTCGCCTTCCAGCGGCGCGGGATCGAGCATGTCGCGGTTGCGTTCTTCGGCGAGGGCACCTCGAACCAGGCCTACTTCGCCGAGTGCCTGAACTTCGCGCAGGTGCTGCGACTCCCGGCGGTGTTCGTCTGCGAGAACAACCGCTACATGGAGTTCACCCCGATCGAGGAGGTCACCGCAGGCGACATCGTCGCCCGGGCCGAGGCGCTTGGCGTGTGGACCCGCACCGTCGACGGGATGGACGTCCAAGCGGTTCACGCCGGGGCTTCGGAGGCGGTCGCACACGCCCGCGCCGGGGAAGGGCCTGCGTTCCTGCAAACGCTCACTTACCGCTTTGTTGGGCACTCTCGGAGCGACCCCGGCGCATATCGAAAGCCGGGAGAGCTCGACGAGATGCGCCGGCGCGATCCGCTGGCGGTCGAACGTGCGCGCCTGATCGAAGCCGGCACTGCGGACGAGAGCGAACTCGACGAGCTCGAAGGGCGCGTGGCTCGGCGCATCGACGAGGTGGTTGAGCGTGCGCTCGCCGCGCCGTTCCCGTCGGCCGACGCGGGAATGCGCGAGTACAAGGAATCCGGTGCGGCATGAGCGTGGCCAGCGCTACCACAGTGCGGATGCCGCGCCTGTCGGACTCAATGGAGGAAGGCACCATCGTGCGCTGGCTCAAGGTGCACGGTGGCGCGGTCCGGGCGGGGGAGGCGATCGTCGAGATCGAGACCGACAAGGCGACGATGGAATACGAGGCCGAGGCCGACGGCGTGCTCGAGATCGTGGTGCATGAAGGCGACACCGTGGCACTGGGAGAGGTGATCGCGCAGATCGTGCCAGGCGAGGTTGATCGGCCGACGCCCCCGCCGCGCCGCGAGCGGCCGAACCGCATCCGCGCGACCCCGCTCGCTCGCCGACTGGCCGCCGAGCGCGGCATCGAGCTGGCTACGGTTCACGGGACCGGACGGCGCGGCCACGTCGTCAAGGCAGACGTGGAGGCGCTCGCCGCTAACGGGATCGCGCCCGAGCCGGCGCCCGAGCCCGCGCCCGCCGTGCCGCCCGAGCCGGCGCCCGTCGTGCAGTCCGCTCCGGCGCCCCAGCGCCAGGAGCTCACCCGCGTCCAGCAGCGCATCGCGTCGCGCATGGCGCAGTCGCGCGCCACCGTCCCCAACTTCGAGCTCGAGGTCGAGGTCGACATGGACGCGTGCCTGAAGCTGCGGGCCGAGCTGCCTGATCACGCCGATCCGGTTCCGTCGATCAACGACATGGTGATCCGGGCCTGCGCGCTCGCCCTCGCCAAGCATCCGCGCGTCAACGGCAGCTACCGAGACGATGGCTTCGACCTGCACGATGAGGTGAACGTCGGCTTCGCCGTGGCGGCGCCGGACGCGCTTCTCGTCCCCGTCATCCGCGATGCAAATCGAAAGTCGGTCGTCGAGATCGCGCACGAAACGCGCGCGCTGGCCACCAAGGCACGCGACGGGAGCATCACGCCATCTGAGCTGTCCGGCGCGACGTTCACGATCTCGAACCTCGGCATGTTCGGGATCACGCGCTTCACCGCGGTGATCAATCCGCCCCAGTCGGCGATCCTCGCGGTAGGGGCGGTTCAGGCGCGCGCGGTCGTGCGCGACGGGGAGCTGGCGATCGCGCACATCATGAGCGCCAGCCTGGCCAGCGACCACCGGATCCTGTACGGCGCCGACGCCGCGCGATTCCTGGTCGACGTCCGCGAGCGGCTGCAGGCGCCGATCGGCCTGCTGGTGTGATCATGGCTGAGCTCGAGTTTCGCGACGCAGTTCGGGACGCCCTGGACGAGGAGCTCGCCCGCGACGAGGCCGTCGTGTTCTTCGGCGAGGACGTCGCGCGGCCGGGCGGGGTGTTTGCGGTCACAGGTGGTTTGCAGGAGAGGCACGGATCCATGCGTGTGTTCGATACGCCGATCTCGGAGCTCGCCATCGCCGGCGCGGCGTTCGGCGCCGCGATCTCCGGGCTTCGGCCGGTCATCGAGATCATGTTCGGCGACTTCCTGTTCCTGGCCATGGACAGCCTGGCCAACCAGGCCGCCAAGTACTGGTTCGTCTCCCGTGAGCAGGCGAGCGTTCCGCTCGTCGTGCGCTCCGCGGTGGGCGCCGGCGGCCGCTTCGGGGCGATCCACTCGCAGATGCCGGTCCCGTGGTTCCAGGGTATCCCAGGCCTGAAGATCGTGGCGCCGTCCACGCCGCGCGACGCCAAGGCGCTACTCAAGGCCGCGATCCGCGA
This sequence comes from Solirubrobacterales bacterium, assembly GCA_019240305.1. Taxonomy (GTDB): domain Bacteria; phylum Actinomycetota; class Thermoleophilia; order Solirubrobacterales; family Solirubrobacteraceae; genus Palsa-465. The sequence goes on along the minus strand of JAFAYP010000177.1, from coordinate 11,610 downwards.
CGAGAACCCGGTTTTGTTCCTCGAGCACAAGCGGCTATACGCGTTGAAGGGCGAGCCGGGGGACGACGGCGAAGTGGCGCAGTTGGGGCGCGCGAACGTCGTCCGAACCGGGAGCGATCTGACGATCGTCTCCGCGATGAAGGGCGTCCACGACGTGCTGGCGGCCGCCGAGCAGCTCGCCACCGAGGGGATCGACGCCGAGGTCGTCGACCTGCGCACGCTGCGCCCGCTCGACCGGGACACCGTGCTCGAGTCGGTCAGGCGGACCAACCGGCTGATGGTCGTCGAGGAAGGCCCACGCACGGGTGGCTGGGCTGGCGGCGTGCTCGCCGACGTAACCGAGGATGCGCTCGAGTACCTCGACGACGCGTGGCGCCTCACGACGGCGGACGCCCCGATTCCCTACAGCCCGCCGCTCGAGGATGCGTTCCTCCCCTCGGCCGAGTCGATCGTCGCGAGCGTCCACGAGCACCTCAACACCAGACCCGTCAATTCCAGCGCATAGGAGCGTCGTTTAGTGAGCATCGAGACCGACCGTCCCGTCGTCGACCAGCATCCGAGCAAAGTCCATGTCGACCAGGTCGCGGCCGCGCCCGGGGCGGCCCAACCGGAAGCCGGTAAGCCGGGTTGGATCGACATGGATGTGCGTTGGCTCGTCACGCGCCAGACCGTGGGCGCAGAAGACACGGTCTTCGGCGTCACCTACTTTCCGCCCGGTTCGCGCCACGAGATCCACCGCCACGAGAACGCTGAGGAGGTCGAATACCTGGTTGCCGGGCAGGGGGTCGCGCGGGTCGGTGAGAACGATGTGGCGATGGGTGTCGGCGACGCGGTGTTCGTGCCCCGAAACGATTACCACGGGTTTCGCAACACGTCGAACAGTGAGACCGCGGTGATGATCTGGTGCTACGCCGGCGCGGCGAGCCTGGAGGAGGCGGGCTACATCACTGAGGAGCAGGACCGCCGGCGGGGCTAGCCATGCGCGCGGTTCGCTATCACGCCGCTCGCGACGTCCGTGTCGAGCAGGTGCCCGAGCCCGACGGCCTCGGTGACCACGAGCTTCTCGTACGTCCGCGCTACTGCGGAATCTGCGGGACCGACCTGCACGAGTACGTGGCCGGACCGATCGTCACGCCGGCCGATCCGCACCCGCTGACCGGTGCCCAGAACCCGCAGATCCTCGGGCATGAGTTCTCGGCTGATGTGCTCGAGGTTGGCGCCTCGGTCGTGGCCGCCCGGCCCGGTGACCGCGTCGCGATCATGCCGCTGATCTTCTGCGGCCAGTGCTACTTCTGTCGGCGCGGGCTCAACCACCTGTGCACCCGGATGGCGTGCGTGGGACTCAGCTGGGCGTGGGGCGGATTGGGTGAGCTGGCCGTGGTTGCCGAGTATCAGGTCGCGGTGATCCCGGAGGCGCTCTCCTACCAGCAAGGAGCCCTGATCGAACCGGCGGCGGTGGCGGAGTACGGCGTGCAGCGCGGAGGCGTGCGCCCTGGCGACCGCGTGCTCGTCACCGGTGGCGGACCGATTGGCGCCCTCGCGGTCCTCGCGGCCAGAGCCGCCGGTGCGGGTGCGGTGTACCTGTCGGAGCCGAACGCGGTGCGTGCGAGCGCGGCCGAGCATCTCGGCGCCACGGTGATCTTCAACCCGGCCGAAGTGTCGGTCCCCGATGAGCTGCGCGAACGTACCGGTGGGATCGGCGTCGACGTGGCGATCGAGTGCGCCGGGAACGCGCGGGCCCTGAACGACTGCGTTCGCGCCACCCGCCGCGCCGGCACAGTCGTCCAGACCGGTCTGCATGTCGGCTCCGCGGAGGTGGAGCCGATGATGTGGTCGCAAAACGACCTGACGATCGTCGGGACCTGGTGCTACCGCGTCTATGACTGGCAGCGGATCGCGGCTCTGATCCAGAGCGGCGCGTTCCCGGTCGAGCGCGTCATCACGTCGGAGATCGAGCTTGCGGCGACAGTGCCCAAGGGAATCGAAGCCCTCATCGATCCGGCCGGCAGTGAGCTCAAGATCCTCGTGAGCGTCGAGTAGCGTCCGGCGCTCAGAGAGATTTCGTTAGCTCCCGCAGGATCGAGCCGAACCTCAGGAGGTCCTTCTCGCCAAGCCGCGATGATGGACCGACGATGCCGACGGTGGCGAGGGGTCGAGTGCCGTCGAACAGCACCGGCACCGCGACCGCCGAGACCCCCTCGATGAATTCCTCCTGCTCGACCGCGAAGCCCCTGTCGTGGGCCTCAGCGAGCTCCGCGAGCAACTCCTTGCGGGATGTGTGGGTTCTCGACGTGAGCTTCTTGAGCCGGAGTCGGGAAAGCATCGAACGTCGGGCGTCCTCGGGCAAGGCGCTCAACAACGCTTTCCCGAAGGCACCCGGTGGTATCGGAGAGCGCCGGCCCACAGGCGAGAGGACGGATAGTGGATGGGTACTGTCGAGGCGCGCGACGATCATGATCTCCCCGGCGTCCCAGTCTGGCTCGGCCAGAATCACCGTCTCGCCCGTGGCGTCCGCGATCGCATCGAGCGCAGGCGCGGATATGCGCACGACGTCGAGATTCTGACCCACCACCGCACCGAGCTCCATCAGGCGCGGGCCGAGACTGTATCGACCGTCCTCGCCTTGGGTCATGAAGCCCGCCATCACCAACGTCGAGGCGATTCGGTACGCGGTCGGCTTGGGCAGCGAGACCCGCTGGGCCAAGTCGACCAGCGTCAAGCGGGGCGTCTCGAGCGAAAAGGCGTTCAGGACCGCGCAGGCACGCTCGACGGCGCGGACTGGCTCGCCCCCGACCGGACGGGACGAGCCCAGGTGATTCGTGCTTGCACGCGAGGCCATCCCGCGATCGTACCCACGCTGGCCGCGGGTCATCCTCCTCTCCCGCCGGTCCCGGGTACACCTTGGAGCGCAGGCTCGGCGGACCCTTCGCCGAGGTAGCTGGCGATCAGCAAGCCGCGGTCACGGCGCAGTTCCTCAACCGGCCGCTCGACCACGAGCTCGCCGTGCGACATGACGTACCCGCGGTGAGCGATCTCGAGAGCGAGCTGAACGTGCTGTTCGACGAGCACGACTCCGGCGCCGGTCTCCTCGGCGACGCGACGGACCGTCGGCAGCAGTCGCTCGACGATGACCGGCGCTAAACCCAGGCTGAGCTCGTCTACCAGAAGCAGGCGGGGACGCCGAGCGAGCGCGCGCGCCAGCGCCAGCATCTGCTGTTCCCCCCCGGAGAGCAGTCCGGCCCGACGATCGCGAAGTGCCTCGAGCGCCGGGAAGTACGACAGCGCATGATCCAGGTCCAGACGCTCGCCTCGGTAACCGAGCCTGAAGTGCTCGGCGACCGTAAGACCGAAGAACACGCCGCGTCCTTCGGGGACGTGCGCGACTCCTCGCTGGGCAAGGAGGTGCGGCGCCAGGCGCCCGACATCTTCGCCTTCGAATCGCACCGTCCCGGAAATCGGGCGGAGGATCCGCGACGCCACCCGCAGAGTCGTGGTCTTGCCCGCGCCGTTAGCCCCGAGCAGCGCGACGATCTCGCCGGGATCTACCGTCAGTTCGACGTCCCGGATGACGGTGGCACCGTCGTATCCGGCGCTAACACCTTCAAGCTGCAGGACCGGGCTGGCCATCAGGTCCCGGTTCCGATTGCCGATGCGTCGAGGATCGCCTGGCTCTCCTGGGCGGCGCGGCCGAGATAGGCCTCGGTGACCTTGGGATCTCGCCGTACCACCTCGGGCGGTCCGGCGGCGATCACGCGCCCGAACTCGAGCACGACCACCCGGTCGCATACGCCGAGCACCAGCCCCATGTCGTGATCGACGAGGAGCATCGCCACGCCACTGTCGACCACCTGTCGCAGACGCTGGCCCAGCGCCCGGCTCTCGGCAGAGTCGAGCCCGGCCGCCGGCTCGTCGAGGCAGACCACACGTGGACCCGGAGCCAGCGCCCGCGCCACCCCAACGAGCTTGCGCTGCCCCTGGGTCAACTCGTCGGCCGCGACGTCCGCCAGTTCACCGATCCCGAGGAGCTCGAGCGTCGACTCGACGTTTGGTGGGTCGGACTCCCTTCCGGTCAGGGCCTCGCCGACCAGGCGCCACATGGGCCGTCGATCGGCGGCAACCGAAAGGTTCTCGCGCACCGTCAGGTCGTCGAATAACTCGGCGGCCTGCCAGGTTCGACCCAGGCCGGCTCGCGCCCGGGCAGTCGGAGGCATCCCGGAGATGGTTCTACCGTCCAGACGCGTCTCACCAGTTGCCGGGACAAATCCACAAACGGCGTCGATCCAAGTCGTCTTGCCGGCGCCGTTGGGTCCGATCAAGCCCACCAGCTGACCCTCACCGACCTCGACATCCACGTCGGCGAGCGCGCGGACGCCGCCGTAGCTCACGGACAGGGCCCGGGTCTCGAGCACCGCGGTCATGAGGTCGCGCCGCCCTGCGTCGCACCGACGGCAGCTGAGGTGCGCCGCGCGCGTCCCGGTCCGACGATGAGTCGGCTGATCGCCCGGATCGGGGGGGGCGGCCTACGGCCTCCGGCGATGCCCTCGGGCAGTGTGATCAGGGTCGCCATCAGCAGCAGGCCCGCGACGTAGAGCTGATAACTGGCCGGCACTCCGACCCACTTCTCGAGGATGTGGCCGAACACACCTTCGGTAACACCCAGTCCGGCGAGCACGGCGCCGGTCACGCTCGTGATTCCACCGACGTACGCGAACGACACGAACACGAGCGCGTTCACGACACCGAACCGGTCCGCGGTGACGGAGCCGAAGTTGTACGCATACAGCGATCCGGCCACGCCCGCGAGCGCCGAGGCGAGGCCGAAGGCGAGAAGCTTCACGTTGCGAACGCTGATTCCGGCGGCTGCCGCCGCCGACTCATTCGAGCGCACGGCTAGCATCTGTTGGCCGAGACGACCCCGGCGCACACTGGCCACGAGCAGTCCGGCCATGATGACCGCGACCGTGCAGACCAGGCCGAACACCGGGCTCGGCAACTGGCCCCCGCCTGTCGGAAAGCTCGCCTGGGTGCTGAGATCGACCCCGAACAGATGGGGTGGGTTCACCGGTGAGCCGGTGAAGCCACCGCCCCAGGTCGGATTGTCGAACACGAAGCTTTGAAGCGCGACGGCCCCGGCGAGCGTCACCACGGCGAGGTTCACACCGCGCACGCGCAGCGCTGACGCCGCCGCCGCGACGCCTACCAGCGACGCGATCACCACTCCGAAGATGGGTCCGAGCGGGAAGCCTATTCCGGCACTCATCGACAGCTTGGAGACCGCGAAAGCCGCCACTCCCCCGAGCGCGACCTGGAGCAGCGAGATCTGACCGACGAACCCGGTGATCACTACGAGCGACAGGCACACGAGCATGCCGATCAGCGAATTGATGGCGGCCTGTCGGAAGTCATAGGTGAACAGCAGGAAGGCCGTGATGCACAGGACCGCGCAGACGATCGCGGGCCGCTGCAGGCGAACGGGTTTTGGGACGGCAGGGAGCCTCCGCTCCACGAGGCTCCCCCGGTACGGGAGCGCGCCGCCCCGCCAGTACATGGCCGCGACGATGATCGCGAAGAACAGCAGGTCCGCGACGCCCGGCAGCTGGGCGCCGTGAGTGGTGGGGAACCACGGCCTGGATTGCAGGTAGGTGACGAGCGACTCGATCACGCCCAGGCCCAGGCCTGCCACCATGGCGATTCCAAACGAGGTGAACCTGGCCAGCAGCGCGGCGCCTAACGCGGGGACGACGGCCAGCGGGATCGTGGTCGAGTCCAGCTGCGTCAGCGGTGCCACGAGAACCCCCAAGGCTCCGGCCAACGACGCGGCAAGCACGGTGTTCATCGCCGAGAGCCGAGCCGGCGGGAGACCGACCAGCACGGCGGTGGTCTCGTTCTCCGACGCCGCCCGCGTCGCGAGGCCGAACCGCGTCCAGCGGTATATGGCCACGAGCGCGAACGCGGCGACGGCGACGATGCCGGCTAGCTCGAACTCATCGGACGGAATCGTGACACCGAGGAGATGAACGACATCCCCTGGTCCGTTCGGGAGCACATCGGGGGCCGACTGACCGGAGGAGCCGAAGCGCAGGAGGATGATTGCCTGGATCGACAACATCAGCCCGAGCGTCGCCATGAGCTTGGCCAGCGGAGATGCGTTCCGAAGCGCGCGCAGCACGAGTACATCGAGGAGTAAGCCGGTCAGCGCGCACACCAGGACGGCGATGACGAGGGCCGGCACAACCCCCACCGGGCCGCCGAAGTTGACGTGCGCGGGTACCAGCGGGAGCGGCGGAAGGAACAGGTACCCACCGGTGCGCAACCCATAGGCGACGTACGCGCCGAGCGCCGCAATCGCCCCCATCGCCACGTTGATGACGCCGCAGCCGCGGTAGTTCAGCACCACCCCGAGCGCAATGCCTGAATAGAGCGCCCCGGGGCCGAGGCCGAGCAGCGCGAAGGCGAGAACCTGTTCCATAGTCCGTTGTCCTCCCTCTCGCGCCTCTACAGCGCCCGTTTCATCCTACGAGACGCAGTTCAAAATTGCAACTGCCTCGCAGTACGAGCCGCCACCTCACAGCTGCGCGGGCTCCTGACCGGTGGCTACGTACGCGGCCTGCAGGCCGCCATCGACCGGGAGGACGGCCCCGTTGAGCCACCCAGATTCCTCCCCACACATGAAGGCGGCGACACGCGCAACCTCGTCGATGCGCCCGGCCCGGCCGACCAGCTCGACGTCGGGATTGGCCGCGCCAGACCGAGCGGCCTGAAATGCCAAGAAGGCCGGCGTCTCGACCGGACCGGGGCAGAGCGCGTTCATGCGGACGCCCCGGGGGAGCCATGCGGGGGCGGTCAGGACGGTCCAGGCAATCAGCGCCTCCTTGGAGAACGAGTAGCCCTCCGAGCGCGCGACCGGGTGAGAGCGCAGCCAAGCCAGCCCCGTCTCGAAGGTCTCGCACGCTATGAGTTCTCGGTGGACGCCGAGACGCGCCTGCCACCGCGCCCCGGCCACCGAGGCCATGTTGAGGACCGCGGCGCCCGGCTGCATGCGGTCGAGCACGCACTCGGTGAGCAGCCGCGTACCGAGATAGTTAACCGCGACGATCTCGTTGCCATCGGCGCTTCGCGGATGCATCCCGGCCACGTTGCAGAGCGCGTCGATCCGGTCGGGCAGACGCTTGACCGCCGCCCGAATCGATGGGGGGGAGGAGAGGTCAACGGTGAGCCAGGGGCCTCGAGTCGCCGCGGGCGCGGGCACCCGGTCGAGCCCTACCACCGTCGCCCCGCGCGCGGTGAGCAGCGCGGCGATCCCGGCGCCGATACCGGACGCCGCACCCGTCACCGCCACCACGCCGCCCTCGCTCACGCGCCCGGCCCGACCTGACTCAGGACGGACCAATCCACTTGCCGGCGGTGGCATCACTCCAATGGTTGGATCCGCTGTAGGTGTAGAAGCGCGACTCCAACGACCCCAGGCCGGGTCCGATCGGGATCGAGCCGAACTTGTAGTTGGGGGGATCGAGGTAACCGGGACCGGTGAACGCCTTGAAAGCCGCCGCGATGTTCGCCGTTGTGAGAGCGCCCTTCATGCTGTTCAGGATCTTCGCCGTGGTCATGAACGCGCCGAAGGTGAACGTGGAGTCGCCGGCGAGCGGAGCGCTTGGCTGATACTTCTTCATCACCCCGGCATATGCCGCGATCTGCCCATCCGCGTCGGGGACGGCGGGATTGAGCGAGACGAAGTTGTATGTCCACTTCGGGAAGTCGCCCAGCCCGCTCTGTACCTGGGGCGTCAGGACCGAGCCGATGCCAAGCACAGGTGCTTTGACACCGAGCTGCACGAGGGCCTTCGCGGTTGCGATCACCGTCGGCGGCGTGATGACGATCGCGATGATCGCGTCGGCGCTGGCGACGTTGGCGGCTTCAAGCGGAGCTACGACATCGGTCGCGGTCTGCGGGAACCCCGCGCGCGTCGCCTGGACGCCCGCCGCCTTGAGCGCGGCGATGGTCGTGCTCACCGCGCGGACGGCCGCCGGATCGTCCGTCGCGCCGATTACCGCGACCTTCTTGGCGTGCAGCGTTTTGACCGCGTAGGTCACCTCTCCCGGCGTGCTGCCGAAGAGACCGGCGTTGAGGGCGAACGCGTTGGGTGACGTCACGTCAGAGACGTTGAGGGGCACTCCGGAGATCGTCGGCAGCCTGCCGCCGATCGTGTGGTGAAGGGCGTCCGCGCCGATCTGCACCGCTCCGGTGATAACGAGCTTGACCGTCGGGTCGTTGACCAACTGCTGCCCGCACTCCTGTCCCTGTTCCTCTGAGCTGACGATGTGACACGCCTCGAGCTTGACCTGATGACCCTGGATGCCGCCGAGATCGTTGTTGAGCGCGGCCGTGGCCGCCTGGGCGGCCTGATAAGCCTCAGGAGCGGAAGGCTCGCCGCCCTGAAGATTGACGTAGCCGATGGTGATCGGCGCCTTGTTCGCCTTGCCCTTTGCCCCCACATAGCTCTGCAGCGTGGCGATGTTCGCCGGCGCCCCCCCGGCCGTCCCACCCGCCGAGCCGGAGGACGGGGTCCCCGAGGACGAACTCGCCGCCGACGATGTTCCCGAGGACGAGGCTCCCCCCGAGGAGTTGCTGCTGGAGCCGCATCCGCTGGTCATCGCGACAACGGCGACGCTTGCCAAGATCAGCGACGACGCTTTGAAGCCCATCATCCGGCCCTCCTGTTCGTTTCGCTACACGAAACGTAGTTCATTTGTGGCGCCAACTTACCGCCACTCCTTCAGTGCTGTCAAGCCAGCGAGGCGCTGGCTAGCGCGGGCTTAATGTTGTGATTGAGGTGGAAGACGTTGTCCGGATCCCAGGCGCGCTTCACCGCGGCTAGCCGGGAGAGCTTCGCATCCCCGTAGGCGACCCGGAGGCTCGCGTCGCCCTCGTCGGCGACGAAGTTGGCGAAGCTCATGGCCTCGGAATGCTGGTTGAGCTCATCCCGCCCACCGCGCGCCCAGGCTCGGTTGACCTCATCGGCGTCCGGCTCGAGCCACGACGAGAGCACCTGGTACATCCACGGAGCGTCGCGATGGCTGATTGCCGTCTCGTCGTCGGGCATGCGCGCGAACGCACCACCGAGCCGGTACAGGATGATGTGGCTGGTCGGTGAGGGCTTGGCCCGGGCGACTTGCACGAAGGTCTCGATCGCCGCCTCCGGCATCTGGCGCATGAGACCGGAGGTGTAGTAGTTGCGCATGCCGGGCCCGGCGAACGCGTCGAGCGTGCGCTGGACCGCCGTGTACGGCTTGGCGTCCACGAGGTCGACGGCCGGAGCGCCCAGCTCGTCGAAGCAGGCGAGGCCCTTCTCGGCGTCGACGAGGTCGCCGGCCCACAACAGCATGTGGGCGAGCGCCGGCTGGCCGCGCAGGCTCTCTGGAACGAACGGGGCCGTCGGGGCGGTGATGAACGTCAGCCCGCCACAGACCTCGTCCGGGGCCTGCTCCATCACATCCCGAAAGGCGCCAATCACCTGTGCGGCCGCGTCTATCCCGTAGAAGCGCGAGCCACCGAGGATCGTCGGGCCGATCGCGCGCAGCGCGAACTCGAACTCGACGACCACTCCGAAGTTCCCCCCGCCACCGCGCAGCGCCCAGAAGAGGTCGGGATTCTCGTCTCGGCTTGCCGTGACGATCGACCCCTCGGCGCTCACGACGCGGGCCGAGATCAGGCTGTCGGCCGCGAAGCCCATGACGCGCTCGAGCCAGCCACTGCCGCTGCCGAGGGTGAAGCCCGCGACGCCGGTGGACGACACGCGGCCGCCGGTGACGGCCAGCCCGTGCTCCTGCGTTGCGGCATCGAGGGCTCCCCAGTCCATTCCACCGCCCACCCGAGCCATGCGGCGCTGCGGGTCCACGTGGGCAGATGCGATCGCGCGCATATCGATCACCACCCCGCCGTCGCAGGTGCCGAACCCGGGGGCGGAGTGGCCGCCGCACCGAACGGCGATGTCGAGGTCGTGCTCGCGGGCGAGCAGGACGGCAGCACGCACGTCCTGCTCATCGATCGGCCTCACGATCAGCGCCGGGCGTCGATCGAACATGCCGTTGAAGACCCGCCGTAACGTGTCGTAATCCGCGTCGGCCGGGCCGGTTACCTGGCCCCGCAGTCGCTTGCGAAACGCGGGTTCGGCGATGCTCCTGACGGGCCGCGAGTGCGTGGACACATGTACTCCTTCGTCTTCCCTGGCGATGCGATTATCCAGGCAATGGTTGTTTCACTCTACGAAATTCGTCTCGTTTACAGCGGTCGCACCGTATCGGGCCTGAACACCTGGGTCAAGGACTTGACAGCCGTTTCTCGCGCTCACTATGCTTGCCACAAAATTCGAGATATGTTTCGTCTAATGAAATGACTCGAGAACATGCCACGTCCTCGGATGCGACTGTCCCGCTCCCGCGTCCGGCCGCCAGGCGAACGCGAGCTCGGGCTGGCCGTGCGAAATCAGGAAAAGCCGGCAGACTGCTGCAGGCCCTGGAGCCGATCGGCACCCGGCTCTGTCGCCCACCCATCCTGCTCAAGCTGGCCCGGCTACCCCGGCCGCCCTGGCGCGTGCGACGGTCGATCCGCCTGCCGCTCGAGCCGTGGCCGGCGCCGCACGTTCGGGTCCCGCCCGACCTGCTGCGCACGCCGGGCATCGAGCGCGATCGCGCGGCCGAAGATGCGGCGTTCGCGCAGTCCCCCATCCACGACTTCGAGCACGTCTTCGAGCAGGCGGCTATCTGGGGATTCAGCAACCAGTGGAAGGCGCTCCTGCCGACCGCGCCGAGGATGTTCGGTGGCGTCCGACGGGGGCATCAGCGGGTTGCCCGAGCGCTCGGGCGCGCACGCGCAGCGGCACGCGTGGAGGACCCGACCGAGCTCGATCGTCTGATCCGTCAGGTTGCGAGAGACGCCGGGCTGAGCGCGATGGGCGTCGCGCCCTTCGATGAGCGCTACTGGTTCGAGGAGGACCGGGCGCAGGTCGTCGGTGACCGCGTGGTCGTCCTGGTCCTGGAGCAGGGTTGGGAAGCCACCCAGGAGAGCCCGAACTACCACTTCGAGAAGTCCGAGTTCATCGCGTACGGCGAACTGCATGAGCGCACCTGCCGGGTTGCCGAAGCGCTCGTGCACCACGGCTATAAGGTCGCCGTACCCGGCAACCCTTCGGGCGGCCAGGGGATCAACATCCACTTCGCCGTTGAGGCCGGGCTCGGTCAGCTCGGATTGAACGGCCAGCTCCTGACGCCGTTGGCCGGGTCCCGGCTGCGGATGATGACGATCAACACCGATGCACCGTTGCCCTTCGGCGCGCCGGTCGACTATGGCGTGACCGGCCTATGCGAGCAATGCGGGGTGTGCGCGCGAAACTGTCCAAGCGGCGCCATACGCCTGCGGGCCGGGATGCATCGGGGCGTTCGAAAATGGAAGATAAGTACCGAACGGTGCCTGCCCGTCGTCTCCCAAGCCGACGGCTGTGCCGTCTGCATGCGCGTCTGTCCGGTCCAGAAGTACGGGCTGCAACCCGTACTCGACCATTACGCGGAGACCGGAGAGGTGCTGGGGAAGGGCACCGATGAGCTCGAGGCATAT
>JAFAYP010000121.1 GCA_019240305.1 Solirubrobacterales bacterium | reverse complement strand
GCGGGCATACGGTGACGCTCGATCAGCGCCTCGAGGAAGTTCATCAGCACCGGCTCGCCGCCGCTCACCGCGCGCTTCAGTCCGTCCTTCTTCTCCTCGGTGGAGAAGTAGGGCGAGAAGAAGAACACCATCAGGTCGCGGTTCTCGTTCAGCGCCTCGGCGAACGCGCGCAACTGATCCCGAACCGTGTCGAGGAGGTCGTGCTCCTTGGCCACCGCGAATAGGGCGCGGGCCCAGACCTGAGCGATCTCTTCCACTAGTCGCGGTCTCCGTCGGGCGCGAGCGCGCTGAAGTCGAGATCACCGAGCGCTTCCTCGATCAGGCGGCGCTGGTCCTCCTCGTCGAGGACCTTGCGGGTGACCTTCTCGGTCGCCATCACGGTCAGGTCGGCGACCTCGCGACGGATCTCCTGAATCGCTCGGCGGGTCTCGGACTCGATGTCCCGACGAGTCTGCTCCATCAGCTGCTCGCGCCGCTTCTGGGTCTCCTCCATCGTCTCACGCTCGCGCACCTCGGCCGACTTGCGGGCACGCTCGATGATCTGCTCGGCCTGTGCACGCGCCTCGCGCAGCCGCTCGCGGTATTCCTCGAGCATCTCATCGGCCTGGTGCCGAACGCGCTCGGCGTGGTCGATCGACTCCTCGATCGCGTGCTGACGGCGGTCCAGTGCCTCGGAGATACGCGGGAAGACCCAGCGACCCAAGATGTACATCGAGATCGCGAACAGCAGCAGCGTCCAGATCATCAGCCCGACGTTCGGAGTGATCAGGAACGAGCCGCTCGAAGCGGCAACTGGGAGATGCGAGACGGCCGGCATCTACTTGAGCACGAAGGAGAGCAGGCCGGCGACCAGCCCGTAGAAGAACACGGCCTCGGTGAGCGCGAAGCCCAGCCACTGGATGCTGGTGATCTCGTCGCGCATCTCAGGCTGGCGGGTGACCGCCTCGATCACCTTGCCGAAGATGATGCCAATGCCGACGCCGGCGCCTACCGCACCGAGCCCGCCACCGACGGCGATCCCGAAGCCCGCCGTGATCCCGGACGAGGCCGCGATGGGGATGAAGTGAAACAGGGCAAGCATCAGTGACTCCTTCTCGTGTTAGTGGTGAGAGGCGGCGCCACCGATGTAGATGGCCGCCAGGGTCGCGAAGATAAAGGCCTGCAGCGTGGCCACCAGCCCGAGCTCGAACAGGTAGATGATGATCCCGGCCGGCAGCGCGAACCACCCCAGCGCCTGAAGCCCGAGGATGACCGCGAGCCCCCCGGTCATGAACAGGATGATGATGTGGCCGGAGAAGATGTTGGCCCACAGCCGGATGGTCAGCGAGAGCAGACGCATCAGCGTCGAGACTCCCTCGAGGATGCCGAGCACGAAGGCACCGACACCGCCCACGCCGGATGGCACGAGGCTCTTCAGGTAGCCAAGGGGTCCCTGCGCCCGCACCCCCACCCAGTTGAAGGCGACGAACACCACCAGCGCAAGCACGAGCGGTACCGAGATGTTCGCAGTCGCCGCGTACAGCGCGAACGCCGGGATGTGGGCGCCGAACAGCGTGAACTTCTCCTCCGAGTTGGTCGGCAGCGGCAGATAGCCGATCAAGTTGCAGTACCAGATGAACAGGAACAGGGTCCCCAGAAACGGGAACCACTTGGCCGCCATCGAGTCGGGCATGTTCCCCCGGGAGATGTTGTCGCGCATCAGTGAGTAAATGACCTCAACGGCGGTCTGGACCCTGTTCGGCCGGGCCTGCATCCGCCGGGAGATCCAGAACATCGTCCCGATGGTCAGGATCGTCGCCAGGATCAGGTAGACCACGGCGCGGTTGATGCTTAGCACCCCGAGGCTCACCCAGTTGACGAGCTTGAACTCGTTCTGGATCTGGAACTCGCTGTTCTTGTGCTGGGTGATGCCGTAGATGAGGATCAGCGCGACGAACACCAGGGCGTAGAAGGCAAAGACGCCGAGGACGATCTTCTTGGTCTTGCTCATCGAGACCTCGGGCGGTTGAGGACCGACAGAACCAGCTGCGTCGTAAACGCGAACACGACCACCAGCAGCGCGGTCAAGCCGCTGTCCCGGCCGGATCCGTTGCGCACGATGATCACAGCGATCGCCAGCAGGAACAGCCGTCCGAGCAGGTAGGCCAGCCGGAGCGACGCCTCGCGCCGGGGATCGTCAGCCGCGCCCGCCGCGCGGTCCACCACGACGCCGACCGCGCGCAGCGCGATCCAGGCCCCGGCGCCCACCAGGTACCCGGCCGCCGGGACCCCGATGAGCAGCATGATCGGCGCGGCCACCACGAGCACGACCACGTCGAGATATAAGAGCGCACTCATCGTGCTCTCACCCGAAGCGGGAGCGCTCAGTGACATGCCGCAGCGCTTTCGTGAGCGGGAAAGGGGTGATCGTCGCGATGTCGATGGATACCGTTCAAGCTGAGGTCCGAGTTCGGTGCAGTCGCCGGGTCAGGCGCCGCGGGAACAGTCAGGCGGGCAGTTACCCGCGGACAGTTGCCGCTCACCCCCAACTTCGGGGGCGGCGAGGTCCACAAGGGTAGCGTGGTAGGCGGGGACTTAGCGACTTGGTGCGGATTCGCGCGTTCGCAGCGAGGGCTTGGGCAACTGCCCCTCGGCCCACATGGCCGCGATCCCGGCCCGCGGGAGCCCGAACGCGCCCTCGTAGACGAGGAACCGGGGCTCCCAGCGCGGGAAGAACTTGGCGTTGAAGCGATACAGGCTCTCGATCTGGAAGAACGGGTTGCCGAGGGCGATCAGCTTCCCGAGGAACCGCTCGATGCGCTTGTCCGGGCTGTGCATCCACTTGGCGAACGCCGCGAAGTTCAGCGACAGCTCCTGCAGGCCGCGCTCACGCAGCAGCTCGATCGCCCGCACCACGAGAAACTCGGTCAGGCCGTTGGGCGTGGCCGGATCGCGCCGCATGTAGGACAGCGACACCGCGGGACGCCCATAGCACGGCACGAAGTGCAGGACCCCACGCACCTGGCCCTCGCCGTCCCGAGCCAGGACCACCAGGGTCTCGTGGTCGTGCTGGCCCTGGAGCGAGTCCATGGCCATCGAGAACCCTCGCTCGGGCGCGCCCTGGCGCCCGCGCTCGACCACCGCTTCGACCTGCACCAGGGTGGCCGGATCCAGCGCCTGCAGCTCGCACAGCTCGGCCTCATAGCCGGACTTGCTCAGGCGCGTGACCGACTGGCGGACCTTGCGGATCGGCCGGCCCTCCAGCGAGAAGCGCCCGAGATCGACGATCGCCTCGTCGCCGAGGTAGATGGCGCGCAGACCGAGCTCCTCATACAGCGGGCAGAGGCCCTGGCTGGCCCCCAGCGCGGCGAGCTTGAGCCCCCGCGCCTCGGCGAACGCCCGGACCTGCCCGAGCAGGTCGGGGAAGGCATCGGGCGGCCCCACCGGGTCGCCGGAGAGCAGCAGCACGCCGTTCTCGATCCCGTAGCCGACGAACGCCCGGCCGTCGGTGCTGAACAGATACTGCTTGTCGGCCCGGAGCTTGAAGAAGGCCAGGGTGTCGGTCCCGTGGGCCCTCACCAGGTTCGAGGCGACCTCGCGCGCGGCCGGGCTCGGCAGCGAGCGGGGCGCCGTCAGCGGCCGGAAGATCACGTAGGCGATCGCGAGCACCGTCGCCATCCCGACCACGTGGACGCCCAGCGGGATCCAGGCCCAGTGATGGTGATAGTGGATCGGGCCCTGCTGCCAGCGCAGCAGATCGGCGGTCTCGATCGCCACCGTGCGCAGCGACGGACGGCCCTGAGCGGCCCAGGTGGCCAGCGCGGTGGCGGCCAGGCCGCCCGCGCCGATCAGCGGCACCCGCCACAGGGCCGAGCGCAGCGTGATCGGATCGTGCCGGACCCGGAACGCATCGCGCGCGAGGATCAGGACGATTGCCGCGCCCCACGTGATGATCGTCTCCTCGAAGTCGAGCCCCTTGAGCAGGTCGAACACGCCGAGCGTGATCATCAGCACAATCGCGGCCTGCCAGGCCCGGCGCCGGCGCTTGGCCAGATACGGCGCGACGAGCAGGAGCGCGAGGCCGGCCGGGAAAGCCAGGGCGTGGAACAGGCGGATCGCCTCGACCGGCTCGAACTCGAGCAGCAGATGGCCGCGCCAGCGGATACCGGGCGTCAGGGCGGAGGCGACGTTGACCAGACCGACGATCGCGGCCGCCACCGCGGCAAGCGCGGGCAGGCGACGCGTGACTCCCTGAAGCGAAAAGCTCATCACCAACCTAGAACGGCCGAAATCGGTCTACCTTTACCGGCGTGCCTGCCCATCGTCGACGTCCGTCGAGCCGCGGACACGCCTCCCGAAGGCATTTACGCCTGGTGAGGGTAGTTGTTACGTCATCGGTGGCGGCGATCCTGCTCGCGCTGGGCGCTGCCTCGGCCTGGGCGCTGCCCTACCTGCCGCCTGCGGGCAAGATCTTCGCCGGCGAGACCGGCCAGCCCGTCTCGCAGTACGTGTCGGCCGCGGGCAAGCATCCCGCGGTCTACCAGGAGTTCGTGCCCTGGGGCCAGTACATCCCGGGCATCACCCAGGACGCGATCACCGCGCACGCCCGGATGATGATGGCGATCGGCACCACGTACGGATCGCGCGAGGTGATCACTCCGGCCGGCATCGCGAGCGGGCAGGGGGACGCCTGGCTGATCGCGCTCCAGAACGCGATCGCCCAGAGCGCCAACATCACCTACATCCGGCTGATGGCCGAGATGAACGGCTACTGGAACGTCTACTCGGCCTACAACGCCGACGGCAGCTTCCGCGGCGCCGCGCACTCCCAGAGTGCCTACAAGCAGGCATGGCGGCGGGTCACGCTGATCATGCGCGGCGGAAAGCTCACCACGATCGACGCCGAGCTGCACCGCCTGGGCATGCCGCCGCTGCACTCGGGGCACGACCTGCCCCGGGCCAAGATCGCCATGCTCTGGGTCCCGGAGCTCCAGCCCGGCGACCCGGCCGTCCCGGGCAACTCGCCGAGTGCCTACTGGCCCGGCGGGCAGTGGGTCGACTGGGTCGGCACCGACTTCTATTCCAACGCCCCGAATTTCAGCGGCCTGCAGACCTTCTACGACCAGTACTCGTTCAAGCCGTTCGTGTTCGCCGAGTACGCCCTGTGGGACTCCGGCGACGACGTCGGCTTCATCAACCGCCTGTTCGGCTGGGTCGGATCACACCCGCGCGTGCGGATGCTGCTCTACAACCAGGGATTCAACGAGACCGGGCCGTTTCGGCTCTACCGCTACCCGAACTCGTCCCGGGCACTGCGGGGGTGGCTGGCCAACTCGAAGTTCCTCGCGTACGCGCCTGAGTGGGCGCACTGACGCTCTCGCGCGCCGTCCGCCGCGGCAGCGTCAGGGTCAGCACCAGCGCGCCGAGCGGCAGCACCGCCACCGACTCGAACACCGCCCGCAGGCCGTGGGCGTCGCCGATCAGACCGAGCAGCGGGGCGCCGATGCCGCCCAGGCCGATCGACAGGCCGATCGTCACTCCGGAGGCAACCCCGATGCGACCGGGGAGGTACTCCTGACCCATGACGATCGTGACGGCAAACGTGGCGATCGTGACCATCCCGGCGAGCGCGGCGAACGCGATTGCGAGCACGGGGCCCGACAGCAGGAAGCCGACGATCAGCGGCGGGGTCACGCACATCGACCCAACCAGCACCGTGCGCCGCCCAAAGCGATCCGCCAGCGGTCCGCCCATCAACGTCCCGGCGGCGCCGCCGAGGAGCATCGCGGTCAGGGCGGTGTTCCCCAGCGCCTTGCCGGCGTGCAGGACGCCGACGTAGTAGAGCGGAATGAACGTGACCATCCCGAAGTAGACGAACGAGCGAAGCGCGATCACGCCGGCCAGCCGCACGAACGGCCCCCAGGCCTCATCGTGCTCGGCCCTCTGTACCCGGCCCCCGACCAGATCGCCCCGGAAGCCCTTCAGTCGTGGCAGCTCGCGGAGCAGGACGACAGCCATCAGGCCGGTGGGGATGATCACGAACACGGTGCCGTGAAGGCCGAAGGCCAGTAGCAGCGGGGTCACCAGCACCGGCCCGAGCGCGAAGCCGACGTTGCCGCCGACGCTGAACAGGCTCATCCCGCGAGCCCGGCGCGCGCCTGAGACGTAGTTGGCAAACCGTGACCCTTCCGGGTGGAACGCGGCCACGCCCAGCCCGCTCAGCACCACGGCGGCGAACGTGAGGCCGTAGCTCGGGGCGAGCCCGGCCAGGGCCACGCCGAGGCCGCCGAGCGCCGGGCCGAGGGGCATCAGCCAGGGCAGCGAGACGCGGTCCGAGACGTGGCCGAACAGCGGCTGGATCACCGAGGAGGAGATCGTGGCGGCCAGCACGAGCGCCGAGGCCGCCGCGTAGCTCAGGTGATCGCGCGAGATCAGGAACGGCAGGAGCGCGGGGATCGAGCCCTGCGCGATGTCGGTGAACATGTGGCCGGCCGAGAGGACGGCCATGGCGCGGCGATCGACGCCGTGGGGCTCCGCGCTCACTCGGCCAACTCGCCGAGCCGCCGGTGGATCGAGCGCCGCTTGGCCACGAGCTCGGCTTCGAGCTGCTCGAGCTCGCGCCGGCGGTGGCGCACCAGCTCGAGCTGGTTGGCGATGTGTCCGAGGGCCTGCTCGAGGATCCGCTTGATCTCGGCGGGATCCTCGGTTTCGCGTATCTCCCGCCTGAGCTGGGCGCGCGCGTCCTCGGCCTCGAGCAGCGCGGAGACCTCCTCCAGGCTCAGCCCCAGCAGGTCGCGCAGGCGCATGATCTCGCGGACCCGCTCGACGTCGATCTGCGTGTAGCAGCGGTGCTTGCCCTGCGCGCGATCGTGCGCGTCCGGGAGCAGGCCGATCTCCTCGTAGTAGCGGATCGTGCGCGGCGTGGTGCCGAGCAGCTCGGCGACCTCACCGATGCGAAGCGTCTTCGTCGACGTGGCGCTCACGCCGCGGCCCGCTCCTCGCGCTGGCGCGCCGGCGCCGTCGCCTCCTCGGGGGCCTTCACGTGCGCCGGACGCGCGGCTGAGATCACCGCCCCGACGAGCGAGATCGCCGCCAGGCACCACAGCGCGGTGTGCATGTTGGACATGAACGGGATCAGCTGCTCGTTCGAGATGTGTTTGGCCAGGCCGCTGAACACGGCGAACAGGGTGCTCTTGGGAACGCTCGAGGTGACCACCGCCAGCACGAACGCGATCGAGATGACCGCGCCGGTGTTCTGGACCAGAACGCGAGCACCGGCGGCGATCCCGCGCCGGTGGGCGGGGACGGTCCCCATCATCGCGGCCGTGTTGGGCGAGTTGAACATTCCGGAGCCGATGCCCACGATGAACATGTAGACGCCGCTGGCAATGTAGGCGGTGTCGCGCTGCAGCGTGGTCATCAGTGCGAGTCCGACGGCCTGCACGAGCATCCCGGCCACGGCCAGCCCGCGCGAGCCGCGACGGTCGGCCCAGATGCCGGCCAGTGGCGAGGACAGCAGCATCCCGAGGGCGAGCGGCGCGAGCTTGATGCCGGCGAGAATCGGCGAGTCGCCCTGCACGCCCTGGAAGTAGAAGACGAATACGAACATCAGCGCGAAGCGAGCCAGGCCGTTGGTGAACGCGGCCGCCGAGGCCGCGGAGAACAGCCGGCTCTTGAAGATCGAGAGGTCGAGCATCGGCGCCTTGTGGCGGTGCTCGATCAGGACGAAGGCCGGGAGCAGGACCGCCGCGGCGACGAGCCCGCCGATGACCATCGAGTTGTTCCAGCCCGAGAGCCCACCTTTGGAGATGCCGTACACGAGTCCGGTCAGCCCGATCAGGAATGTGATCGTGCCCAGCGCATCGAAGCTCGTGTCCTCGGAGCGTCCAGTGATCTCGTGCAGGATGACGGCCGCCCACAGGCTCCCACCCAGAGCGAACGGCACGTTGAACCAGAACACCCAGTGCCAGGAGATGGCAACCAGCGCGCCGCCCAGGACCGGCCCGATGACCAGTCCGATCGCCGCCACCATCGTGTTCGTGCCCATCGCCAGCCCGAGCTGCTCGCGCGGGAACGCGTCGGTCACGATCGCGGCCGCGTTGGCGAACAGGAACGAGCCGCCGATCCCCTGGACGATTCGCCACAGGATGAGCTGGGTGCCGTTGCCGGCGAACCCGGCGCCG
>JAFAYP010000490.1 GCA_019240305.1 Solirubrobacterales bacterium | reverse complement strand
TGGGCGCCCTGCGGCACCGTCGTCTATCGCCACGATCCTCCGATGACATCGAGACGCCCCGGTTCCGCGCAACTTGCCGCGCACCCCGGGGCGTCAAAGATTGTGCATATCAGGATAGCACAGAGACCCGGCGAAACGGCGCACCGTTAGTCCCGATTTTGCCTGCAAACCGCGCAAAACGGGCAGGTTTTGCCGGGCTGTCACAAAGGCGTTTGAAAGCCGTCACGAACGATCGCCGACGGGTCGAGGAAGCGGCACTCAACCCCCGCGGTAGTGGGTCGCTGACGCCATCACCCTGGACACGGGAAGCGGTCGGCGCGGCGCGTCCAGGCGGCTCAACTTTTGCTCACGCGCGCCGATGCTTGGGCGAAGGGCTGGCCGGCGAAGCACGACGTCGGCCACGAGACGGATGACCGCGCACACCGCCACCGAACCCCAGCCCACGCCGCCGGCTCGCCTCCAGCGGGCGCTTCGACCTGCGCGCCGCATCCATCCGGTTTGGGGCCTGAACCTGGTGCTGCTGGGCGCCGCCGGGGCACTGTACGCCGGGCCGGTGCACGACCTGACGCCGCTCGCGCATCCCCACCTGCCCTTCTGGACGATCGCGCTCGCCTTCGCCATGGCCGAGCGCTGCGTGGTCCACCTCCACTTCCGCCGTGGCGCGCACTCCTTCTCGCTGGGCGACATCCCGCTCGTATTCGGGGTGATCTTCTGCAGCGCGCAGTCGTTCGTCATCGGATGCCTCCTCGGCTGCGGTCTCGTGCTCCTGTTCAACAGGCGGCTGCCGCCGGTGAAGTTCGTGTTCAACATCGGCCAGCTGGCGGTGCACGCGTGCCTCGCGATCCTCGTCGCCCACCTCCTCGCGATCAACACCGGCCGGGTGGACACGCGCACGTGGGTCTCGGCGCTGATCGCCCTGCAGGTCTCCTCGGTCGTTGCCTCGTCGCTGATTGCCGCCGCGATCTCCCTCTCGGAGGGCCTGGTCAAGCTCTCAACGCTCGCACGCATGCTCGGCATGGACCTGGTCGTGACCACGAGCAACGCCAGCCTCGGCCTGTGCGGCGCCGTGATCACGGCGAGCGATCTGCACGCGTTGCCGTTGCTGCTCGTCCCGTCGGCCACCCTGTTCGCGGCCTACCGCGCCTACCTTGCCGAGCGCGAGCGCCACCAGCGCCTGGAGTTCCTCTACGAGGCCAACCGCACGTTGGCCCGCTCGCGGGAGATCGCCCACGCCCTCGAAGGCCTGCTGGTCCGCTCGCTCGAGGCGTTCCGCGCCGAGCTGGCCGAGATCATCCTGTTCGGCTCCGAGGAGAACCCCTCGCTGCGCACGCTGCTCGGGCCGGGCAGCTATCGCGAGCTGATGGAGCCGGTCGACACCGAGGTCGCCGACGAGCTGCGCGTACTGCTCGAGCGCACCGGCGGAGCGATGACGCTGGACTCGCCGTTCGGCGGCGGGCGGCTGCAGCGCTACCTCGAGGCGCGTGGCGTGACACACGCGATGGTGGCGCCACTCCCGGGTGAGGAGCGCGTGATCGGCGCGATCATGCTCGCCAACCGGTTCGGGGTGGTCCGTTCGTTCGACCGCGAGGATCTGCGCCTGCTCGACACGTTGGCCGGCAACGCCAGCGTCGCCCTGCAGTACGACCGCCTGGAGCAGGCGGTCATGCAGCTTTCGGTGCTCCAGGAGCAGCTCCACCACCAGGCCTACCACGATCCGCTCACCAGCCTGGCCAATCGAGCACTGTTCACCGACAAGGTCAAGGAGGCGATCGCCGAGCGCGATGCCGACCTGGCCGTCCTGTTCATCGACCTCGACGACTTCAAGACGATCAACGACAGCCTCGGGCACGCCGCCGGCGACGAGCTTCTGGTTTCGGTCGCCTCGCGCCTGCGCGCCTGCCTGCGGCCCGAGGACCTCGTCGCCCGCCTCGGGGGCGACGAGTTCGCGGTCATGGTCGAGGACACAGATGACGTCGAAGCCGCCGCGGTCACGGTGGCCCGGCGGATCATGGAGGCGTTCGTCCTCCCGGTCGGCGTGGGCTCGGAGAGCGTCGCCGTGTATGTGAGCGTGGGGATCGCCACCGGTCACGGCGGCAGCTCCTCGGCCGAGGAATTGATCCGCGATGCCGACGTGGCCATGTACAAGGCCAAGACGTCCGGCAAAGGCCACTTCGAGGTGTTCCACCCCAGCATGGGCGCCGCCGTGCTCGAGCGTCACGGCCTCAAAGAGGAGCTCCGACTGGCCATCGAGCGCCAGGAGCTGACGCTCTACTTCCAGCCGATCGTCGATCTCGACACCGGCCGCGTGGTGGCCGAGGAGGCCCTGGTCCGCTGGGAGCATCCCCGCCGCGGTCTGGTCGGGCCCTCGGAGTTCGTGCCCCTGGCCGAGGAGACCGGGCTGATCCTGTCGCTCGGTCAATACGTCCTCGAGGAGGCCTGTCAGCAGGCCAGTCGCTGGGAGGCGCGCCGGGCCACGGCGCCCGACGAGGAGCCAGAGGTGGCGGTGCACGTCAACCTCTCGGCCGTCGAGCTGCGCGATCCCCGGCTCGTCGGCCGCGTGCAACGGACTCTCACCGAGGCCACGGTCGATCCGCGCAGCATGGTGTTCGAGATCACCGAGACCGTCCTGCTCGACGACTCCGACCGCGTTTCAGCGGCCATCGGCGAGCTGCGGGCGCTGGGAGTCCGCTTCGCGCTCGATGACTTCGGCACGGGCTACTCGTCGCTCAGCTACCTGCACACCCTCCCGTTCGACATGCTGAAGATCGCCAAGTCGTTCGTCGACGGCCTGGCCCGCGGCGGGCGCGAAGCCTCGTTCGTGCGCATGATGATCGAGCTGGCGCGCACCCTCGGGGTGACGGTCATCGCCGAGGGCATCGAGACCCAGGAGCAGGCCGACGCGCTGGTCGGGCTCGAGTGCGATCTGGGCCAGGGCTTCCACCTCGGCCGGCCCAAGCCGGTCCGCGCTGAGGTGGCGCTGCGCCCCGCTGCATGAGTAGCGCACAAATCCTCATACATACGTCCAATTACTCTCAGGTTTGAGGAGGTTTTCGCCGATCACCCTCCCAACGAAGGACTGACTTGGGGCAAACCCGTCGCGAGGCGGGGGCGCAAAGCCAGGGGTCTCTGGAAGAGACAGCCCAGCCGCCAGTTCGAGTAACTAAGACTGCTCAGGGCAAACCCGTCGCGAGGCGGGGGCGCAAAGCCAGGGGTCTCGCAAGATGCGAGATAGCCCAGCCGCCAGTTGAGTCACTGGTATGTGGTTTTGCGACACGGAGGTTGCCCTGAAATGACACGTTCTGTCCAAATCGTCGAGCGCATGCGGTGGATGACCGCGCTCGCCGGCGCCGCCGTCCTGGCGCTCGCCGTCGGCCTCGCGCTCGCGGTTTCCGGCGGACAGCTGTGGACCGTTGTGCCGGGGGCCTCCTCGGCGGCGGCCCCGGCGGGCGGCTCGTCGGCCGCGCTCGATCCGCGCATCGCTACCCTCGCGGCCCACCGTCCGAGCGCGAACGTTCAGGCGATCGTGCAGTTCAACGCGCCGGTGAGCGAGGCCCGGGCACAGACCGAGGCCAAGGCCCACGGGCGCATCATCGGCAACCTGCCGATCATCCATGGGCTTGCCATCCAGACCACCGCCGCCCAGGCGCGGGCACTCGCCGCTAACCCGGATGTGCACGCTGTGTCACTGAACGGCACGGTGACGACTCAGAGCATGCCGTTCGGGGGTCACCTCCCGATGATGCCGGGTGGCCAGGGCGTGTCGGCCGATCAGCTTCAGACCACCTACGACCAGGCGCTGGGTGTCACCCCGCTGTGGAGATTCGGCGTCACCGGTACCGGCGTCGGCGTCGCGGTGATCGACACCGGGATCGACGGCGAGCTGCCGGACTTCACCTCCGCCGGTAGAGATCACTCACGTGTGATCGTGAGCGCGGTCGAAAACTCGCAGGCGACCATGGCGGCCGACAGCTACGGCCACGGCACCGACGTTGCCGGCATCATCGCCGGCAACGGGAACAACCGCCCCGACACTGACCCGCTGCACGGTCAGTACGTCGGAGTGGCACCGAATGCCAACTTGGTCTCGATCAAGGTGGCCAATGAGTCCGGCGCGACCACCGTGCTGGACGTGATCTATGGGCTGCAGTTCGCGGTCGAGCACCAGGCCCAGTACAACATCCGCGTCGTCAACCTGTCACTGGACTCGGCCACCCCGCAGTCCTACAAGACCGACCCGCTCGATGCCGCGGCCGAGGCGACCTGGCTGCACGGCATCGTGGTGGTGGCCGCCGCCGGCAACCGTGGCAGCGCACCCGATGCGGTTCAGTACTCGCCGGCCAACGATCCATATGTGATCACCGTGGGCGGCGTCGACGAGAACGACACGGCCACGCCGGGCGACGACACCATCGCCTCCTGGTCGAGCCAGGGCACCACGCAGGACGGCATCCACAAGCCAGACGTGTACGCGCCGGGCGCCCACATCGTCTCGGTGCTGGCCCCGAACAGCGACTTCGCGGACAGCAACTGTGGGTGTCTGGTCGCGAACAACCAGTACATCCAGACTAGCGGCACGTCGATGGCCGCCCCGATGATCGCCGGCCTGGTGGCCGACCTGCTCCAGGTGCATCCCAATTGGACGCCCGACCAGGTCAAGGGTGACCTGACCGCCGCCTCGGTCAGCGACAACTCCTCGTTGCAGGAGCCGAATGCAATCAAGGCGGTGCTGAACTGGAACCCCGCGGCGGCCGATCAGAGCCTCACCCCGAGCAACCTGATCAACACCACCACCGGCAACGTCAATTACTCGCTGAGCACCTGGAGCCTGGCCACCTGGAGCCGGGCCAACGGAGCCCTGCGGGCCGGTTTCGCGAACTCCAGCTACACCTGCAAGACCTGCTCTGCCGTGAGCGGCACCACGGTGAACTCCAGCCTGGGGACCTGGAACCTGGCCTTGTGGAGCACGGTTGGGATGAACTGAGCAACAGCTTTCGGTTGGGGGTCGAACCGAAGGAGGCCGGCGGTGGGGCTGCATCCCTGCCGCCGGCCGCTATCTAAGCGAGTCCGGGGAGCGTCACGCAGCGCAGGCGCGTCACGTGCCCCGAGCGTAGCCGCTGGTTGAGGCGCTCGAGGATCGCGGGGGCCATCAGGTCGAGCTCCTGGGCCCACACCGAGGCCGAGCACGACACTGTGACGACGCCCGCTCGCTCACCGGTCGGCTGGGCCTCCTGCGCGATCGCCGGTCCGACCGCGGTCACCCACGCTCGCTGCACGTCGGCCAGGAGGCTCTCGGGCGCGAGCTCTTCACGGATCTCGTCGAGGGCGAGGCCCATCGGACGGGGACTGCGGCGGTAGTAGGTCATCGCGTCATCGCCTGGCGGTCATCGGTGGTCATCGTCAGCAGCTGGCCGTCGGCCACCGCGAGGTGGGTCACGTCGGGGCCCGTGCCACCCGGCACGTGCTCGAGATCGGTGGTCGTGATCACCGACTGCCCCGGGCTCGCCCGCAGCAGGTCCACCAGGGCCTGCCGACGATCGCGATCCAGCTCGCTCATGACGTCGTCGAGCAACATCATCGGCGCGGACGG
>JAFAYP010000450.1 GCA_019240305.1 Solirubrobacterales bacterium | reverse complement strand
GACCAGTGCGAGTCCGGCCACATGGGCACTCCGCTCGGCACCGCCCCGGACGGCTCGCCGTACAACCAGGTGATCAACGGCCACTATTACTGGTATCAGGAGATGTGGAGCAACTACACCCACAGTTGCGTGCAGCGGGTGACGCTCCCGTGGCCCCCGCCGATCGCGAGCGAGACGGTCACCGCGGGCAGCGGGACCAACATGACGTTTGATGCCAGCCGATCGTTCGTGCCGGGCGGCGCGTCCGAGTTCAGCTGGCAGATGAACGCGGTCCTCAACGCCCCGACGGTCGAGACGACCGCACCGACGTTCTCGTACGCGTTCCCGGCTGCGGGCGCATACTCCACCGGAGTGACGGTGTTCCGCTCCGACGGCCTGTCGGGCGGCACCGGCGGCATCGTGGTCACCGGCAAGAACGGGTTCCAGCCGGCGTTCACCTACTCCCAGTCAACACGGGGCTGGGACCGGCGCCACGGTGACCGGACCGTACAGTTCAGCGCGCTCACGACCGTGAGCGGGCAGCCGGTCATCAACTACATGTGGGAGTTCGGCGACGGCACCACCGGCTCGGGACCGAACCCGACCCACACCTACGAGCATCCGGGCTTCTACCGGGTGACGGCCGTGCTGTTCAGTGGCGTGGGATCGGCGTACCCGGGAGCGGGCGCCGGACCCATCTACGCCCAGTGGATCCGGGTTGGCGAAGGCTTCGAGCACTAGCCGCCCGGCGACGGGCAGCTCGTCAGAGCTCGCCCGCCCAAGCGTGTGGAGCGGCCGCCAGGCGCGGCCGCTCCGCCGTTAGGCCTCGGGCTTCACCGCCCGCCACCGAAACGACCGCGCGCCGCGCCTGAGCTCGCCCACGTCGAGCCCGGCCGCGCGGAGTCGCGCCGGCAGCCCGTCGGGGTCGATCAGGTTCAGCGTGTCCCCGACGTGGATCGCCCTGAACACCCAACCCGTGCCGATGCTGTCGGTCCCCGCGAACGTCCCGCCCGGCCGCAGGACCCGCGCGACCTCGGCGAACCCCTCATCCTGCTGGGCCACGGTCGGGATGTGGTGGAGCATCGTGAAGCACAGGACGGCCGAGAACCGACCGTCGGGATACGGCAGCGCCGTGGCGTCGCCCTCGGTCACCTCGACGGCGCCGCCGAACTGAGCTCGCAGCCGCTGACAGTACGCCGGGTCGAGCTCGAGCACGCTCAGCCGATCAAGGCGTGGCGCCAGCACTCGCGTGGTGGCGCCGAAGCCCGGTCCGATCTCGAGTACGTCGTCGCCCAGGTCGATCCCGTCGATCCCGAATGGCACCAGCTCGTGTTCTGCCCGTCGCGCCCACCAGCCCGATGAGCAAAGGACGTTGTGGACCCGGTTCATGACCGGACCGTAGCAACCGCCCTCATCGCTCGACGGTCGCGATCGCGAGCGCGGCCACGCCCTCTTCGCGCCCCACGAAGCCCATTCCCTCGCCGCGCGTGGCCTTTACGCTGACGTGCTCGGAGGAGATCCCGATCGCCTCGGCCAGCGACCGGCGGATGCCCTCCCGGACCGGCGCCACGTGCGGCCGCTCGATGATCACGGTGGCGTCAACGTGCAGGATCCGCACGCCCCGGTGGGTCAGCATGGCCACCGTGGTGCGGAGCAGATCGAGCGAGCTGGCGTCGCGATACTGCTCGTCGGTGTCGGGGAAGTGCTGGCCGATGTCGCCCAAGGCGGCCGCCCCGAGCAGCGCGTCGATGATCGCGTGGGTCAGCACGTCCGCGTCGGAATGTCCGGCCAAGCCCCTGTCGTGCATGAGCTCGACGCCGCCCAGCACCAGCCGCCGGCCCGGGGCGAACGCGTGGCAGTCGTAGCCGAGGCCGGTGCTGACCATCGCCCGGTCGTCGGGACGCGCGATCACACCCGCGCCTCGGCCAGCAGCAGCTCGGCCAGCGTCAGATCCGTCGGCGTGGTGATCTTGATGTTGGCGGGCGAGGACTCGACCACCTCGACCCTTCCGCCGGCCTGCTCGACCAGCCAGGCGTCGTCGGTGGCCGCGGTGAGCACATCATCGCCGGCCCCGATCAAGGCGCGCTCGAGGGCATCGCGCCGGAACACTTGTGGTGTCTGCACCGCCCACAACCGCGCTCGATCGAGGGTGCGCGTCACGGTGCGCCCGTCGGAGGGGTCCACCTCCTTGATCGTGTCCGACACGGGAGCGGCGGCGATCGCCGCGTCCGCGCCCGAACGCTCCAACTGCGCGAGCGCTCGCTCGAACAGCCGCGCCGGCGCGAGTGGTCGCGCCGCATCGTGCACCACGACGGGATCCCCTTCCGGGCAGGCCCGCAGTGCCTCGCGCACCGAGGCCGAGCGCACCGCACCGCCGGCGACGGCAACCGTCCCTTCCGGGGCATCGCCGAGCGCGCCGGCCGGAAGGGCAACGACGATGCGCTCGATCGCCGGCACCGAGCGCAGCGCCTCGACGCTCCATTCGAGCATCGGCCGGCCCCCGAGCGTGACGAGCGCCTTGGGCCGGTCCGAACCAAGGCGCTCCCCACGGCCTGCGGCCACGATCAACGCGACCGCCACGTGCTTTGCGGCGTTCGCCTACTCGGCGGCGACGGTGACCTTCTTCTTGCCGCGCTTGCCGTTATAGGACTCGAGCAGAAGGCTCTGGAGGTGCTCCTCGACCTCGTCCTCATCCATCTCGAGCGCGTACATGAGCTCGGAGGCGAGGATCTTCTTGGCCCGCGTGAACATCTGCTTCTCACCCGTGGACAGCCCCTTCTGGGCCTCACGGATGGCCAGGTTGCGGACGACCTCGGCTAGCTCGTAGATGTCGCCGGTCTTGATCTTGTCGCGGTTGTACTTGAAGCGACGGTTCCAGTTCTTGGGCATCTCGGAGCACTCGTCCTGGAGGACGGCCAGGACTTTCTGGACCGTTTCCTCGTCGATCACCCGCCGCAGGCCCGCCAGGGCTGCGTTCTCGGTGGGCACCATCACGGTCATGTCGTTGTGCAGGATCTTGATCGTGAGGTACTCGCGGCGCTCGCCCAGGATCTCCTTCTGCTCCTTGCGAATCACCTTGCCCGCCCCGTGATGTGGGTAGACGACGTTGTCGCCGATCTCGAACTCGATGTGCGGAACTTCTTCCGCGAGCTCGAGGTCCTCCTCCAGGTGCTCTTCCATTAGCTCTGTGATGGTGTCCTCCTCTATCCGGGACGGGCGGGGCCGTGGACCCGCACGCGGTTTTCTCTCCCATAGGAACTACGTGTCCCGGTGGCGGTCACGTTTGCAGATACCTATCCACCAGGTTGATCTCTTGCTGGCGGCGAAGTCCCTCGCGGATGTCCTTCGCCCGGATCTCGCCGACTCCGTCGACGGTTTCCAGCTCGCCATCGGTGGCGGCCAGCAGTTCCTCGAGCCCTCCGAATTCGCTCACGATGCGCTGCACGACCATCTTGGGCAGGCGCGGAATGCGCCCCAGGATGCGGAAGCCTCGCGGCGAGGTCGGGTAGTCGAGGGTGTTCAGCTTGCGGTCGTAGCCCAGCAGCTCCGCCAGGCGCCCGAAGTCCAGAAGGTCCTGGTTGGGAAGGCGCACGAGCTGATCGAACGCGGCCGCAAACGTCTCGTCGGTGTCCTCCATCAAGTAGTCGTGGACGAGCGCGACCTTGTCGGCCGACACGCCCACCATTGTCTCGTCGAGTTGCATCTCGATCAGCCGCCCCTCGGTGCCCAGCTCGACGATGTAGCGCTCGATCTCGACCGCCATCCGGGTCACGAGCTCGGCTCGCTGGAGCACCGTGAGCACGTCGTGCAGGGTGGCGCCGCCCTCGAACTCCAGCGCGGTCAGCCGGGTCGAGACCTGGTCCAGGCGGCTGCGGTACTTGTCGAGCGTCGCCAGCGCCTGGTTGGCCTTGGCCAGCACCACTGGGATGTCCTCCAGGATGTACTTGACCCCGTCGACGTAGAGCGAGACGACCTCGCGGCGCTCGGAGATCGCCACGACCAGCGCGTCGGTCTGCTTGGAAACGCGCTCAGCGGTGCGGTGGCGGGTCCCGGTCTCGAAGGTCAGGATCGTCGGATCCGGCGTGAGCTGGACGTTGACCTGGGCGATCTTGGTGGCGTTGGAGCTCAACACGATCGCGCCGTCCATCTTGGCCAGCTCGTAGAGCAGCGCCGGCGAGTAGTCGAGGTCGAGCTTGATCCCGCCTGAGAACAGGAACGCCAGCTCCTCGGCATCGCCGATCACGATCAATCCGCCGGTGCGGGCGTGCAGGATGTTGTCGATGCCCTCCCGGAGCGACGTTCCGGGGGCCACCATCTCCAGCGCCCTCACCAGCCGCGAATCTTGTCGAGATTCGAGCTCTCCCTTGAGCTCTTCCCCGGAACGCGGCGGCATCAAAGCCGATTTTACCGCGGGCGGGGGGCCGATCACACTCCGAACGCCCGTGCGCTTCGCGCGAGGGCGTTCGGAGCGTGGCCGGGCCCCCCATCCCAGGTCACGCGCAGCGAGGATGCCGCCACGTTCACGCGGCCAGAGCGGTTCGGTCGTTAGCC
>JAFAYP010000447.1 GCA_019240305.1 Solirubrobacterales bacterium | reverse complement strand
CCTTCGTACCGGGCGTCAACGTCGGCGAGGGCGCCATGGTCGGGGCGGGAGCGGTCGTAACCAAACACGTACCGCCGTTCGCCGTGGTTGTCGGCAATCCGGCAAGGGTCGTCCGTACCGTGACCGACTCCGAGCTCGTCCCCGAGCGGGATGGCCCGAGCGCGGCCAACGGCACGGCACTGTGGTCGGCGGGTGCACCCTAGGGACGGCGGGCGGGTTGAGGTGGGTCCGTGCTTCTTGAAAGATCTTCAGTCGGCGCCCCGTTCAGTAGGTAGTGACCAGAAAACGGGGGTTTTGCTGACGTGCTACGGATAGCCATCGTTGGATTAGGGCCGTGGGGCGTTTGTGCCCTCGAGCGCGTGGTCACGAGTGCGCGCCAAGAGCTTGCGCCGGGTACGGACGTCGCGGTCCACGTGATCGAGCCCGGAACCCCCGGATCGGGGGTCTACGACGTAACCCAGCCTGACTACCTGCTGCTCAACAACGCTTGCGGTGAGCTCTCGCTCTACCCGTTCGAGGTCGAGGCCGACCAGCCGCGCTATGCGGTCGGGCTGTACGACTGGGCTGTTGCGCACGGCTACCGGTGGGTCGGTGAGCGGTGTGCGATCGACCCGAGGGGCGCGCCGGTCGAGCCCCACCACTTCCTGCCCCGCCGGCTGATGGGCGAGTACCTGCAGTGGTTCTACCAGGCGCTTGTGGCCAGCGCACCGCCCGGGCTGCACATCATCCACCACCCGACCGCCGCCGTCGACCTCGTCGCCCGGCGCGACGAGTGCGAAGAGGTGCGTCTGGCCAACGGCAGCTCGGTCGTGGTCGACCACGTGATCGTGACCTCTGGCCACACGGCAAATCACGGAGCCGATGACCCCGGACGCCAGCTCGACCCGTACCCCGTCGGCTCCTACGTCGACATGATTCCCGCCGGTGCGACGGTCGGCGTGGCGGGAATGGGCCTGGTCGCGGTTGACGTGGTGACTGCGTTGACCGTCGGGCGCGGCGGCGACTTCGTCGAGGACGGCGGTCGACTGCGCTACCGAGCCAGCGGCCGAGAGCCACGCGTTCAGCTGTTCTGTCGGAGCGGTTTGCCGTTTACGGCCAAATCGGTCACCGGTAAGGACCGCACCGATGTCTACAAGCCGCTGATCTGCACCGACGAGGCCCTGGACGCGCTGAGCGGTCGCTCGAACGGCCGCCGGCGCCTGGTCGACCTGCGGAGCGAGCTGCTCCCCCTCATGTTCGCCGAGATGCACGCGCGTTACTACTCGCAGGTCGCCTTCCAGGCGTCGGGACGGGCTGCCGGCGCCGCCGTCCGCGAGCGGCTACAGGGCGCCTGGAGTGACGGCCGGCTCGACGATGAGCTGGCGCGGCTGTCTGCGCGCTATGGCAGCTTCGACGCTGAGGCGCTGTTCTTCGGGCACCAGCCCCAGTACCGCTGCAGCGAGGACTACGAGCGGTTCGTCTACCAATCGCTTGCCGACGATCTGCGCGAGGCCGAGGTGCCAGACGGTGCCAGCCCCGTGAAGTCGGCGGCGCAGGTGTTCCGGATCTTCCGAGACAGGATGCGCCGGGTGGTCGAACTCGGGGGGCTTTCGCTGGACTCCTACCTGGACTTCAATGCCGATATCTGCAGCCGGATCCATCGCCTCGTTGCCGGACCACCAGCCCTGCGCAACCGGCAGTTCCTGGCTCTGATGGAGGCCGGGGTGGTGGGCATGCCGTACGGTCCCGCGCCCGCGCATGGTCTGGCCGTCGGCAATCCGGGTCGAACCGCGGCCCGGACCCGCATCTCGTCAACGGCCTTCGAACGGCCCTACGCGAACGATGTCGATTTCGTGATCCGCGGACACCTCGAAGAGCCGCGGATCGCCGGCTCGGCATCGCAGCTGCTCACTCGGCTCTACAACAGCGGCCGGGTGAGCCAGTTCCGCTACGGCGAGGTGGCCGTTGGCAGCGTCGACCTGACCGCTGACTCACATCCCATCGACATCGATGGGCGGCCCCAGGAGCGCATCTCGATGTTCGGCGTCCTCACCGAGGGGGTGCGGCACTTCACGGCCTACATCCCCTCACCGCGCAGCCGGATGCGGGCCGTCGAGGACATCGGCGCCTGCGTGGCGGAGATCATGGGCGACGCCTGCGCGAGCGCGCAGCTGGTCGCGTAGAGCGCTCAGTCGGCGTCCGCGGCTGCCGCGGCCAGCGCCTGGTCGAGGTCCTCGATCAGGTCGTCTGGATGCTCGAGCCCGATCGACAGGCGCACCATGTCCGGCGTGATGCCGGCCAGCTTCAAATCGTCGGGGGTGAGCTGGCGGTGGGTGGTCGACGCCGGATGGGTGATGAGCGATTTGGCATCTCCCATGTTCAGCAGGCGCTTGAACAGCTTGACCCGGTTGAAGACGGCGATCCCGGCCGTGCGCCCGCCGCGCACGGTGAAGGTCAGGATCGAGGGGACCCGGTCGCCCAGATAGCGGCGAGCCAGCTCGTAGTAGGGGTTGTCGGGGAAGCCCAAGAAGCTGACCGACGCGACCTGGGGATGAGCGGCGAGAAACGCCGCCACCGTCCGCGAATTGGCTTCGTGGCGGGGCAGTCGCACGGCCAGCGTCTCGAGCCCCTGAAGGTGCAGGAACGCATTGAACGGAGACAGCGAGGCTCCCGTGTTGCGCAAGCCGACCGTCCGGCAGCGGGTGATATACGCGGCGTCGGAGAACTCGCTGGCGTACCGCACGCCGTGAAAGGCAGGCTCGGGCTCGATCATGAAGCCGAATCGCTCGGGATGGTCGGCCCACGGGAACGTTCCCCCATCGATGATCATGCCCCCCAGCGTCGTGCCGTGGCCACCCACGAACTTCGTGAGCGAGTGGACCACCACGTCCGCACCGTGAGCGAACGGCTTGAGCAGGAATGGAGTGGCCACCGTGTTATCGGCGATGACCGGTACGCCTAGCCCGTGCGCCATCTCGGCGACGGCGGCCAGGTCGATCACGTTGCCGGCCGGGTTCCCGACCGTTTCGCAGAACACCGCCTTGGTCCGCCCGTCGATGCGAGCGGCGATCGAGTCAGGCCGGTCGTCGGCCGCGAAACGGACCTCGACCCCAAGCGTCGGGAGTACGTGGGCGAAATACGTGTAGGTCGCGCCGTAGAGCTGCGGGACCGAGACGAAATTGTCCCCCGCGCTCACCAGGTTGAGCACCGACATGCTGACCGCGGCAGAGCCGGAACCGACCGCCATCGCTCCGACTCCGCCCTCGAGCGCGGTGAGGCGCTGCTCGAGCACATCCACCGTCGGGTTGTTGATGCGGTTGTAATGGAACCCGGGGGACTCGAGGTCCATGATCGCCCCGGCGTGATCTGCGTCGATGAACTCGTGGGCGACTGTCTGGTAGATCGGAACGGCGACGGCGCGAGTCGAGTCGGCCTCATAGCCGCCGTGGATCGCGAGAGTCTCGTCGCGCATCGCCGGGGGTCAGACCCGGGCTGGCCCTGCGACGCGCGCCAACTGCAGCCAGTTCGCGTACAGCGTCGCCGACGCTGATGCCCAGCTGTTCTCGACCGTTGCGGCCACCTCTTCGAACGGGAAGCTCGGCCACAGCTCGGGCGGATCGACGTCGGTGGCGCCGGCGCGACGCTCAAACTCTGTCAGCGTTTCCACAGCCTCTTCGCCTAGGTAGCCCACGGGCAGACGAGGATAGGGGACGGCGCCCCGACCGAAGAGGCAACGGCGCACGTCGCGCCGGTACTCGCGCAGCAGGCTGAGCGTGCTGTACTCGGGGTGGCCCTGGCAGAGCACGAAGATCCCATCTCCTTGCTCGCGGGCGGCCACCGACCATCCCGTGCCCGCGGCGCCGGAGCCGACCACGATTCGGTACCCGGCGTCGATCAAGGCCGACTCGGGCACATCATTCAGGCGCGAGTGCGGGATGCAGACGGTGTCGGGGAGTCCACGCGCCAGGGGATCGCACGGGTTCTCCACGGTGCCCTCGAACACGCCGCTGCACTTGACCGGCCTCGGCACGCGCTCGATGCCGTCGAACAGGAGGGCGCTTGCGTGGGCGGCGAGGCATGAGAGCATGGTCGCCCGGACGTTCTCGGCTGCCCACTCCAGCAGGCGCGCCAGGTACGGCCAGG
Organism: Solirubrobacterales bacterium; assembly: GCA_019240305.1. Classification (GTDB taxonomy): domain Bacteria; phylum Actinomycetota; class Thermoleophilia; order Solirubrobacterales; family Solirubrobacteraceae; genus Palsa-465. Next base: position 28,242 of record JAFAYP010000447.1, on the reverse strand, counting down.
AAGCCTCGAACTGCATCTGGACCTGTGTCGGCTCGGTCCCGGTAACGATCAAGGCGTCGGGCGGGCGCGTCCACAACTCGTCGAGCCCGTCGTAGCGCTCGTCGATCACCGAGGCCACCCTGTCCGAGCGCGGAACTTCCTTGATCGTGTAGAGCTCAAAGTCGATCCCGGTACCGAGGCGGCCGAGCGCCACCTCCCGGAATTGGCTCTCGGTGTCGAGAAACGCCGAATCCGGCATGTTGTTGACCAGCGCGACGGTCAGGGGGCGCAGATCCCTCGGGTCGTCGACGAACATCACTTACCTACGGCGTGGGGCGTTTCATCCATCACACTTGTAACGCCCGCCGCTTGGTGATTCTTGCATGCGGGTGATGGTGCTGGACAGCTGTTCTCCCGGATGCACAGCATGAATCCGCCGTCGGGCAGATGCGCCGGGTTTCGCAGCCGCTGGCGGCTACGCGGCGATGAGCTCGTGCGTAATCGAGCGCCGGGCCGGCGCCACCGGCCGCGTCGAGGGCGTCGAGTCGAGCAGCTGCAGCTCCCGCTGGAGCGTGCGGCGACCGCGATGGTGCAGTCCGTGGATCGAGCTCTCAGTCCGCCCCATGCGGTCGGCGATCTCGGCCGGCGTCAGGCCGACGATGTGCCGCAGCACGACGACCTCGCGCTGCTCGTCCGGGAGCGCGGCGAGGGCGGCCCGCACCGTCTCTCCGTGATCGATGTCCACGTCCGAGAACGAGGCCGGGTCGAGCACCGTCTCGGTCGGCGTCAAGCGATTGGCCCGCAGGTGGTCGATGGCCACATTGCGGGCCAGGCGGATGAGCCACGCGAAGAAGGGGACCCCGCGGTCGTCGTACTTGACCAGGCTCGTCATGAGCTTGGCGAACACGTGCTGGGTCACGTCCTCGGCCTCGTGATCGTCGCGCACGATCGAGCGGACGTAGCCATAGATGTTCTGCGAATAGGTGATGTAGAGGAAGCGAAGTGCCTCGTCGTCCCCCTCCTTCGCCCGAGCGACCGCCAGCCGGGTCTTCTCGCGCAGCTCCGGCGCGTCGTTGAGCGCCGCGCGCGTTCTGAATCCAATCGTTCCCCGTGCCCCGGCCAATGCTTCCTTGATCAACGTTCTATCCCCCGTGGAGGTGATGGGTAGCCGGAGTTCGAGCAGCGGACGCTGCGCCGCGCCCAGCCTCGACTCCGCCCTGATGCCCCGTTTGATTTGTGCCCCCCGAGCGCGATCCCCGCAACTCGGATTCCTGTGCGGTGAAGTCTCCTCGCCGTGCCCGGGAGGGTCAATGAACGCTTCGACCTATTGCCGCGTTCAAGCGGCTGAACACGATTGAACGCTCCCCAACCGTGATTATTCTTCCCAAAACCCTAAAGTCGCGGCTTAATCCAGCCGACAGAAAGTTCGTGGATCGGGCTTCGTTTATCGGCTATGATCAGGTTCGGCGAGGGATTCGCACAAAAACCTGGGGGCACCATGGGGCAACGTGAGGCGGCGCTCGGGGCGAGCGACAACGTCTCGGCGAGCAGTCGGTCGTTGAACAAGCGACGCAGTGGGATCGGCGACGCGCCGACGGGTCTGAGCTTGGTCGGGCTCGGGGCGGTCGCGCTGGCCGCGCCGGTGGCGCTCCGGAGTGCCTCGGTCACCGCGCCGACCTTGAGGGCGGCGCTCGAGACCATGATCACGCTGTTCACCTTCGCCGCGGCGTGGCTGCTCCGCACCCAGTTCGGCTCCTCCCGGCGCTTGCGCGATCTCCTGCTCTTTGCGGCGACGCTCGTACTGGGGCTGACCAACTTTGCCGTGGCCGCGGTACCCGCCGCGTTCGATTTGGGCCACGGGGCATATTTCGCCACCGCCCAGCTGTGGAGCCGGGTGTCCGTCGGCGCGATGTTCGCCGTGGCCGCGTTTGCTCCGTCCGACTGGCTGCTGGCCCGGCGCCGCCGTCCGGTGGCGATCGCCGGCGGCCTCGTCGTGACCGGGCTCGCCACCGCCGGGCTCGGCGGCCTGGCCGGCGCCACTCGCGCCAGCGCCCAGCGCCTCGACCTCACGCTCGGGCACCCGCTGCTGATCGTGTTGGTGGTGGCCGCCACCGCGCTGCCGGGCTACGCCGCCTGGGGATTCCTCGCCGCTCGCCGGCGGACGGAGCCCGATCGGGTCTGCGAACTGCTGGCGGCAGCCATGATCCTGCTGGCCGGAGCGGGATTCTCCAGCCTGCTGGTCGGCTCCCTGGCCGCCGGGCGCATCGGCGCCGGCGAGCTTCTGCGCAGCATGGCCAGCGCCGCGATCCTGCTCACCGCGGTGATCCGCGAGCGGCAGGTCCAGGCTCGGATGTCCAAGGCCAGCGCGCTGGCCGAACGCCGGAGAGTCGCCCGTGATCTGCACGACGGGATCGCGCAGGACCTCGCCTTCATTGCCGCGCACGGCCCGCGCTTCGTCCAGGAGCTCGGCGACGACCACCCGCTTGTGGTCGCCGCCCGCCGCGCGCTGGCCCTCTCCCGCTCGACGATCTCCGAGCTGTCCGATCCGGACGGCGCGACCGCGCACGAGGCTCTCCAGGCCGTCGCCCACGAACTGGGCGAGCGTTTCGAGATCTCGATCTCGGTCAACGCGCAACTCGAGCGTGACCTGGCGCCGCACGAGCGCGAGAACGTCACTCGGATCGTGCGCGAGGCCATCGCCAACGCCGCCCGCCACGGTAAGGCGCGGAACGTGGTCGTCTCGCTGCGTCAGGGCCAGAGCGGCATCGCGCTGCGCGTGGTCGACGACGGATGCGGAATCAAGGGCGCCGAGCAGGCTCCCGCACCGGAGGGATTTGGGCTGCGCAGCATGCGCGAGCGCGCCGCTGCACTGGGCGGCGAGCTGAACGTCCACCAGCCCAGCCGGGGTGGGACCGAGCTCGAGGTCGTCCTTCCGTGAGCGAGCGCCTGAGACTGCTGATCGTCGATCGAGCGCCCACCCGAGTCGGCATCCGGCTGGCGCTCAATGGCGGCGTGGAGGTATGTGCTGAGGCGGACGACGCGGAGCAGGCGATTCGTGCCGCGATGCGCGAGCAGCCGGACCTGTGCCTGGTCGGCGATCACATCGCCGGCGACGGGCTGGCGGCGATCAGAGGCGTCTGCCGGGCCGCGCCGGGGTGTGCCGTCGTGGTGCTGGCCCAGGCGCATGACGCCGACTACCTGCTGGAGTGCGTCCGGGCCGGGGCGGTCGGGTACGTACCAGGTGCCCTCGACGCCGAGCGCCTGAACCGGGTGGTCAGGGCGGCCGCCAACAACGAGGCGGTCGTGCCACGGTCGATGGTGCTCGAGCTCGTCCTCGAGCTCCGCGGCGGTGGAGGTGGAGCGGACGCGTTGACCGCGCGCGAGTCGCAGGTGCTCGGGATGCTTCGTCGCGGACACCGCACGGCGGAAATCGCCGAGCGGCTGTCGATCGCACCGGTGACGGTCCGTCGGCACGTCTCCGAGCTGGTGCGCAAGCTCGGCGTGGAGAACCGCGCGGCGCTCACCGGCGCTGTCACCACGAACGGTGCCCACAAGACCCCCTCCGCCGTGCAGAAAACCTGAACGGCTCGGGACCTGGCGGCTCATTGTGGCCGTCCGCGCCAACCGGCACCATGACCGGATTCAGGGCCATTCGACGATGACGGAGCGCCGGGACATCCAGCAACCTCTCGCACACCTGGAGTCCGCGCTCGAGGCGAGCTGCGCCGCGCTCATGGCGATCGAGGCGAGTGCACTGGGCGCGCCCGACGGCGCCCGCGAAACCGGCGCTGTGCGAGCGCAGCTCCAGCGCGGGATCGCGTCGGTGCGCGAGGCGATCGCCGAGCTACGCGCGCTGCACGACGTCGAGACCAGCATGCTCGCGTTCGGCTTCGTCCTAGGCGCCGATGCCGGCTGGTCGCGCCCCCGGGGCCGCCGGCCGGCGCGAGCGCCTCAGTTGAGGCCGCGCCGCACTGCGTAGATCGCGGCCTGGATCCGGCTCGGAAGCCCGAGCTTGGCCAGGATGTTCGACACGTGGTTCTTGGCCGTGCGGGGGCTGATGCCGAGCTCCTGCGCGATCTCCGCGTTCTCCATGCCGCGGGCGATGAGCCGAAGCACCTCGAGCTCGCGAGCGGACAGCTCATCGACCAGGTCGCTCTCCGGCTCTGGGTCGGTGCCGTCGCGGCGAACCCGGCCAAGAACCACCTCGGCCGCCCGGGGCGAGAGCCAGGCCACGCCGTTGGCAGCGGCCCGGACAGCCAGGACCACTCCGTCGATCGGCGTGTCCTTGGCCAAGAACCCGCAGGCGCCGGCCTCGACCACGGCCGCCACATCGGACTCATCGGAGACCACGGTGAGCGCCACAATCCGCGCGTTCGGCTCTCGCTCGAGGATCTCGCGTGTTGCGTCTGGCCCTTCGAGATCAGGCATCCGCACGTCCATCAGCACCACGTCCGGGCGCAGCTCGCTCGCCAGGCGCACGCCCATGCGGCCGCCCGAGGCCTGAGCCACCACCTCGATTCCGGCCTGCGCGTTCAGCAGCGAGGCCAGACCGGCCCTGAACAGATCATGGTCATCCACCACGAGGACGCGGATGGACCCGTCGTTCCACGCGGCTTCAGTCATTTAGTTCTCATCAATTCATGCCCCGTCGTGCGGTTTCTTAGCGCCCAAAAGCATCGCCAGTCCGCCGAAATGCCCGCCCCAAAGTATAACCCGCCGTCGCTGTTCATTCGCTTGAACGATCCATGGGCGCGGCGCCCTATTCCGTCCTGCGCATTCGGCTGCCATAACTCTTCTCGCACGGAAACCGGCAAGGACGGGTTATGGAGGCAGCAGCAGCTTTGGCGGCGCGGCGCGGGGGCAAAGTGCGCTTCGTCGCTCTAGATCTACAACACGCACGCGTTGAGCGTGAACTGAAAGAGGCGTTTGCTCGTCTGCTCGAATCGAGCGCGTACACGCTCGGCATCGAGGTGGAGAGCTTCGAAGCGGAATTCGCTGAGTACTCGCATGCGCGCCACTGTGTGGGCGTCGCATCGGGAACGGCTGCGCTGTCGCTGATGCTCGAGGCCTACGGCATCGGAGCCGGCGACGAGGTGATCGTGCCGGCGCACACGTTCATCGCGTCGGCGCTGGCGGTCGCCCATGTCGGCGCTACGCCGGTGCTCTGCGACGTGCTCGAAGGCACCGGACTCATCGATCCCGCCGCCGCCCGGGCCGCCGTCGGCCCGCGCACCGCGGCGATCTTGGCTGTCCATCTGTACGGCCAGGCCTGCGATATGGATGCGCTGCACGCGTTCGCCGGACCGCGCGGTCTGCTCGTTCTGGAGGACGCCGCGCAGGCGCACGGAGCCACGTACCACGGCCGGCGCGCCGGCTCGCTCGGCAACGCGGCAGCATTTTCGTTCTACCCGAGCAAGAACCTCGGCGCGCTGGGCGACGGCGGTGCAATCTGCACCGACGACGACATGCTGGCGGCTCGGCTTCGCCGGCTGCGCAACCTCGGCCAGCGGGCCAAGGGCGAGCACGTCGAGCTGGGCTACAACGAGCGTCTCGATGGTCTGCAGGCGGCCCTGCTACGGGTCAAGCTGGCTCACCTCGACGAGTGGAACGAGGCCCGCCAGGCGCACGGCGCGCTCTACCGGCAGCTGCTCGATCCGGCCATCAGGCTGGTCGAGGAGCGGCCCGAGAGCCCGTCGGTTCACCACCTGTTCCCGGCGCGGTTCGAGGACCGCGCTGCCGTGGCCACGGTGCTGAAGGAACACGGCATCGAAACCGGCATCCACTACACCCCGGCGGTCCACGGCCACCCGGCGTGGGGCCAGGACCAGGTGCGCCACGGCGAGGTCCCGAATGCCGAGGCCTGGGCGGCCGAGGAGCTGTCGCTTCCGATGCATCCAGACCTCAGTCCAGACGAGATCGAACGCGTGGCCGATGCGGTGCACGCCGCGGTCCGGACCCCGAGCGCACGATCAGGAGAAGCCCGATGCTGAACCCGGCTCTATCAATCACTCACGAGGACCTGACGGGCGCAAACGACGGCCAGCCGGTCGGAATCGCGGTTGTCGGCCTCGGCTACTGGGGACCCAACCTCCTGCGCGTGCTGGGCGACAACCTCGATGCCGAGGTGCGCTGGATCTGCGATCTGGATACCGAACGACTCGCGAAGTACCGGCGCCGCCATCCGTCCGCCCGGGTCACGACCCGGATCGACCGAGTCCTGAGCGATCCGACGGTCGACGCGGTGATCATCGCCACGCCGGTCCACACCCACTACGCGCTGGCCGCTCAGGCACTCGAGGCGGGCAAGCATGTGTTCGTCGAGAAGCCGCTGGCTGAGTCGACCGAGCTGGCCGATGATCTGGCTCAGCTGGCCCGCGAGCGCGGCCGCATCCTGATGTGTGGTCATACGTTCCTGTACAGCCCGCCTGTGCGCGCGGTGAAGCGGATGATCGAAGCCGGGACGCTCGGTGACATCTTCTTCATCTCCTCGAGCCGGGTGAACCTGGGCCTGCATCAGCGCGACGTGAGCGTGATCTGGGACCTGGGGCCGCACGACTTCTCGATCCTCCTGTACTGGCTGAGCGAGCTGCCCACCAGCGTGCGGGCGGTCGGTCGCGACTCGATTGTCAAGGGCATCGCCGACGTGGCGTTTGTGACCATGACGTTTGCCTCGGGGATCGTGGTCAACGTCGAGCTGAGCTGGCTGGCGCCGAGTAAGTTGCGGCGCACGGTGCTGGTCGGCAGCGAGAGCATGGTGATCTACGACGATGGGGCGCCCGAACCGGTCCGGTTGTTCGACCGGGGAGTGGTGTACCGCGATCCGGAGACGTTTGGCGAGTACCACCTGTCCTATCGCAGCGGCGATGTGATCTCGCCGCGGATCGAGTCGCACGAGCCGCTGGGTCTGGAGCTGGCCGACTTCGTCAAGGCGATCCAGGCCGGTGACCCGATGGAGTTCCACACGGCGATTGCCCGCAGTGTCGTGGCGATCGTGGAGGCAGCCGATCAGTCGCTGCAGGCCGGCGGTCGCGAGGTGTCGCTGGCCGATCACGCGGACATCAGCCGGCAGCTGGCGGAGCGACGCGAACTCGTCGCGGCGGGATGACCTCACCGGCGGCCGCCGGTATGTCACCTGAAAGCGAGCCGGACGTTTTCGTGGATGACTGGGCGCTGGTCCAGACCTCGTCGATCGGGCCACGCACCCGGATCTGGGCCTTCGCCCACGTGATGGCGGGCGCCCGGATCGGCGCGGACTGCAACATCTGTGACCACACCTACCTGGAAGGCGATGTGATTGTCGGCGACCGGGTGACGATCAAGTCTGGCGTGTACCTGTGGGACGGCCTGCGGGTGGAGGACGACGTGTTCATCGGACCGCAGGCCACCTTTACCAACGACCGCTTTCCGCGCAGCAAGCACGCCTTCGAGTGCCAGGTGACCACGATCCGGCGCGGCGCGAGCATCGGCGCGGGTGCGGTTCTATTGCCCGGGATCACGGTCGGGGAACGCGCGATGGTCGGCGCCGGGGCAGTGGTGACCCGGGACGTGCCCGACTTCGCGCTGGTCGTGGGCAACCCCGCCCGGGTCGTTCGGATGCTCGATCGCGAGAGCGACGGCGCGGGCCTGGACCCTCGGGACCCTAGCCGATTTTCTCGCCCGGACCACCCTAAAGGCTAGGGAGCATCCCTGGTGCGAGCTGTGCGGGAAGGAGTAGCTTTAGCCAAGCCTGCACATCCTGGACGGATGTTCAAACGGGCTCAGGGATTTAACGAGAAACGGACTTCGAGAACCAATACAGGGGGCCAGCCGACTCAGGTGCATGGGGGCGCAATCAGCGTGCACCTGTGGTCCGGCTGTTATCTACATGAACAAAAAGACATCGCTTGCCATCGCTGGGCCGGTCCGCACCGACCCGCATCTCGAGCGCGCCGCGGCGCCTGGATTCCGCGCCGCCAAGACGGTGGACCACAACAACCACGACGAGGCGATCAACCGAGCCGTACTGGCGGCGAAGTCAGGGGACATGGAAGCGGTTCGCTTTCTGTACCTCCGCTACAAGGACAACGTCTACGGCTACGTCCTGAGCATCGTCCGCGAGCCGCACGAGGCCGAGGACGTCACGCAGCAGGTGTTCATGAAGCTGATGTTGGCGATCCACAAGTACGAGCCCCGGAGCGTCCCGTTCACCGCGTGGATCCTCCGGGTGGCGCGCAACATCGCGATCGACCATCTGCGCCAGCGCCGGGCCGTGCCCTGCGAGGAAGTGTTCGAGCCCACCCGGCAGACCGATGAGACCAGCCGCGAGTGCCGCTGGGGCCTCGAGGTCGCGCTTGAGACGCTGCCCGAGGATCAGCGCGACGTGGTCGTGCTGCGTCACCTGGTCGGTCTGACTCCGGGCGAGATTGCCGATCGGATGGGACGCACCGAGTCCTCGGTGCACGGCCTTCACCATCGCGGTCGCCTTGCGCTGCGCCGCGAGCTGACCGACATGGAATGCGCTCCGACGGCGCGCGCCGCGGCCTGAGTCGCGCGCCGCGACCTGAGCGCGCGCCACCCACCGCCCCCGCTCTGTAGCGTTTGGCCTCGGAATGCCGATCGCGCTGTTCGACACCGCGACGCCGCTGGCCGCTCTGCAGGAGCGGTTCGTCGAGCGCATGACCGCGGTGGTGGAGCGCGGTGTGTTCATCCTCGGGCCCGAGCTCGCTGCCTTCGAGGCCGAGCTCGCAGAATACGTTGGCGTGCGCCACGCCATCGGCGTGGGCAACGGCACCGACGCGATCACGATCGCCCTGCGCGCGCTTGGGATCAAGCCGGGCGATGAGGTGGTCGTGCCCTCGTTCACCTTCTACGCCACGGCCGAGGCGGTCGTCACCGCGGGCGCCCGGCCGGTGTTCTGCGACGTCGATCCCGCCACCCGCAATGTGACCCTCGACACCGTTCGGACGGCCATGACGGATCGAACCGCTGCGATCGTCACCGTCGATCTGTTCGGGTGTCCCGCGCCCTCGCCCGAGATCCGCTCGCTGGGCGTGCCGGTGCTGGAGGACGCTGCCCAGGCGGTGGGCGCGAGCCTGGACGGGCGACGCACCGGCTCGCTGGGCGACGTAGCCACTTTCTCGTTCTATCCCTCCAAGAACCTGGGCGCACTTGGCGACGGCGGGGCCATCTGCACCGACGACGACGCGGTGGCCGAGCGGGCCCGCCTGCTGCGCTTCCACGGCTCGCGCGACAAGCGCGATTTCGAGCTGGTCGGCTACAACTCGCGGCTCGATGAGCTGCAGGCCGCCGTGCTGCGCGTCGCCCTGCCCGAGCTAGATGGCTGGTGTGAAGGCCGGCGGGCCGCGGCGCGCGCCTACGCGGAGGCTGGCCTGGACCACTACGTCACGCCGCCCGTGGTCCCCGGCGCCGCCCAGCCCGCCTGGCATCTATATGTGGTCACCCATCCGCAGGCCGACGCAGTCATCGCCGGCCTGCGCCAGCACGGCGTGCAGGCGCGGGCCTACTACCGCACGCCGCTGCATCGCCAGCCCGCGCTGGCCGAGTTCGTCCCGGCGCACCCGCTACCCGCCACCCAGGAACTAGCGGCGACCAACCTGGCCCTGCCGATGAGCCCGACGCTGTCGGCTGAGAAGGCCGGCGAGGTCGTGGCGGCGCTGGCAGCGGTTCTCTGAGCGCAGGTGAGCCACGCTCCCTGCCGCGAGGAGCTCAGGACCGGCACTCTTTGGCGGCGACCTGGACCCGTAGATCTTCTCCGGACAATCCTTGCACCTGGTCGGCCGGAACCTGCCAGGCGAGATGGTTCGCGAGGCATTGGCAGAGGGACCCGGTCATGTACACGGCGCAGTTGCTGATGAACGTGGCGCGGACGCCGCGGGACCACTTATCGACGCCTGGGGCGCTGGGCGCGGCGGTGGCGACGGTGGACGTCGGCGAAGCCTGTCCGGTCTGCTGCAAGGCGCGTCGATCAGCGCTTTCCCAATCGGACAGCGTGCAGGTGGAGCAGCGCGGGACAGCTATGTCCTCGCCGGCCAGCTCATAGCGAACGGCATACGCCGGATCTGGGACGCACGGCGTCGTCGAGTCCGCGCTGTCGTTGGTCACCCACTCACCGCTGTCCAGCTGCTGGCAGTAGGAGACGGACAGCGTGGGGTCCCGTGTGACTGTCGAAGTCGGGGCGGGCGCGCCAGAACCCGGAGCGGAGCTGACCAGCGCAGCCCCGCCGCACCCGGACACGACCCCGATGCTCAACAGGACTGCCGCCAGCCCCCGGATACGTTTCCCACGCAGCTCGTCCACTCCATTCGGGACATCGCCCCACGATTCGCTTGATCGATCGCGGGCGATTGGAATGTGGACGGCACCCACAAGCATCCGCGGATACCGAAAAACGGTAAGCCGGCGGCATAACTTGTGGCGGACGCGGCGTCGGAGCTGCTTAACACGTCACGCGACGGGCCGCCGGACGAGCGTGACGTGTTATGCATCTCCCAGATGCATAGCGCGCCACGCTTCCTGGGGACGGGTGCACGTGACGCGTTATGCACCTCGCCAGCGCTCGAGCAGGTCCTCGTCCCGGACCTGTCTGACCACGCGTGCCGGCACGCCCATCACGACCTCGCGTTTGCCCACATCGCGGGTGACGAGCGCCCCGGCCGCCACGAACGCCTCCTCGCCGATCACCACTCCGGGCACGAGCACGGCACCACCGCCGACCCGGCAGGCGCGGCGGAAGGTCGGTCCGAGCAGCGGTTCACCGGAGGCGTGGCGACTCATCGTGTGGTCGTTGGTGGTCAGCACGCCAGGACCGAGGAACACGTCGTCCTCGACGATCGAGCCTCCCGTCACGTACACGCCGGTCTGGATCAGGACCCGCGCGCCAACTCGGGCCTCGAAGTCCACCGACGATGCCCGCCCCACGACCGACTGGACGCCGATCGAGGCCCGCTCGCGGACCTGGGACTGGTCGCCGATGATCGCGCCGGCCGCCACGAACGCCCCGGCGTAGACCACCGCACCGCAGCACACGGTCGCGCCAGCCTCGACCACGAGCGACCCGATCGAGGCGCCGGCTGCGCTCGAGCCGGCCCGGAGCCGCGGCCGCTTGCCGAGGACGGCGCCCTCCTCGATCACGCAGTCCTCGCCCAGAACGGTGCCGGGGTGCACCACCGCGCCGGCGCCGATCCGCGTGCCCGCGCCGATCCGGGCGCCGGCATAGACGACCGCGCCTGGCGCCAGCGAGACGCCCTCGGCCACCTCCGCGCCGGGATCGACAAATGCGCCGTTCATACGGGGCGCAGTCTAAGCCCGTAGCTCCGACAGGCGCTGGCGCAGGAAGTCCTGCTCGGCCGGGTTGCGGGTCAGCTCGAGTGCACGGCCGTACGCCCCGCGTGCCTCGTCGTCGCGCCCGAGGCGGCGCAGCAGATCGGCCCGCGCGGCGTGCAGCAGGTGGTAGCGCTCGAGCCCGTCGATCCCGTCGAGGAGCGCCAAGGCCTCGACGACCCGGCCGGTTTCGGCCACGGCGACGGCGTGGTTGAGCGCCACCACCGGCGAGGGCCACATGCGCAGCAGCTCCTCGTACAGGGCGGCGATCTGCGGCCAGTCGATTTCCTCGGAGCGCGTGGCCTGCGCGTGCAGGGCCGCGATGGCCGCCTCGACCTGGTAGCGGCCGGGGCGCCGGAGCCGCAGGGCCCGATTCAGCACCCGCACCCCCTCGGCGATCTCGCCGGTGTTCCACCGCGAGCGATCCTGCTCGGACAAGAGCACCAGCTCGCCCTCGGCGCCGGTCCGGGTGTGGCGGCGCGAGTCGTGGAACAGCATCAGGGCGAGCAACCCGAGCACCTCGGGCTCGTCGGGCATGAGTGCCGCCAGCAGCCGCCCCAGCCGCACGGCCTCGGCGCACAGCTCGCCCCGCACCAGATCCGCCCCGGCCGTGGCGGCGTAGCCCTCGTTGAAGATCAGGTAGATCACCGCCAGGACCTCGGTCAGGCGGCCGGGCAGCGCCTCGTCGCCGGGCAGCTCGAACGAGATCCCGGCGTCGCGGATCTTGCGCTTGGCCCGGACCAGGCGCTGAGACATGGTGGCGTCCGGGACCAGGTAGGCGCGAGCGATCTCCGCTCCGGTGAGCCCGCCGACGGCCTGCAGGGTCAAGGCCACCCGCGCCTCGGGAGCCAGCGCCGGATGGCAGCAGGTGAACAGCAGGCTGAGCCGCTCGTCACCCACCTCGATCAGACGATCGGGCACAAAATCCACCGGCGCCGCCGGTGATTCGGGAGCGGACTCCAGGTCGAGCTCAGAGCTCGCGCGCCGGCGCAGCCGGTCGATCGCGCGGTTGCGCGCCACCGTAAACAGCCACGCGGCGGGCGTATCGGGGATCCCGGCGGCCGGCCAGCGCTCGAGCGCCAGCGCGACCGCATCCTGCACGGAGTCCTCGGCCAGCTCGAAGTCGCGCAGCCGGCTGACCAGCGCGGCCAGCACCTGGGCGCGATGCTCGCGATAGGCCTCCTCGACGGCGTTCACAGACATCGCCAGGAAGCTACGCGACCGTGATCGTCCGCCGGGCTCGATCTCATAAATCATGGCGTGGTTCCCTGGGTAACTAGGCTTAGAAGAGAGAACGACGAACGGAGCCGATGAGATGAGCAACCACCTTCGCGAGATCGAGGCCCAGGGCCAGTCGATCTGGATCGACAACATCAGCCGCCAGCTGCTCGAGGACGGGATCATGGCCCGCCTGATCGAGGAGGACGGGATCACCGGGGTGACCTCCAACCCCACGATCTTCGAGAAGGCGATGGCTCACTCGGATCGCTACGACGACGCCTTCCGCGAGGTCATCGACGAGACGAAGGATCCTCAGGAGATCTTCGAGCGCCTGGCCTACCGCGACATCCGTGATGCGGCCGATCTTCTGCGCGACGTGTTCGAGCAGACCAACGGCCTCGACGGCTACGTGTCGTTCGAGGTGCCGGCCGATATGGCATTCGACAGCGACAAGACGATCGAGGCGGCCAAGCGCTACAAGGCCGAGATCGACCGGCCGAACGTCCTGATCAAGGTTCCGGGCACCGCCGAGGGCGTCAAGGCCTTCGAGGAGCTGACCGCCCTCGGGATCAACGTGAACGTCACGCTGCTGTTCGCGGTGGAGCGCTACGAGGAGATCGCCGAGGCGTTCATCAAGGGGCTCGAGCGCCGCGTCGAGGCCGGCGAGTCGATCGACAAGAGCGCATCGGTGGCGAGCTTCTTCGTCTCCCGGGTCGACGGCAAGGTCGACAAGGCGCTCGAGGGCACCGGCCACGAGGAGCTGCGCGGCAAGGCCGCGGTGGCCAACGCCCGGATCGCCTACGAGTCGTTCCAGCGGATCTTCAGCGGTCCGCGCTGGGAGGCCCTGGCCGAGAAGGGCGCCAACCCGCAGCGGCCGCTGTGGGCGTCAACCTCGACCAAGAACCCCGATTACCCCGACACGCTCTATGTCGACGAGCTGATCGGTCCCCACACCGTCAACACGATGCCCGATCAGACGATCGAGGCCGCGCGCGACCACGGAACCGCCGCGCGGACCGTCGATCAGGACGTCGAGCAGGCGCACGAGCTGATCAAGCAGGTCAAGGAGGCCGGGGTCGACTTCGACCACATCGTCCAGCACGAGCTGGTCGACGAGGGCGTGAAGTCATTCGCGGAGTCCTATGACTCGCTGGTCGACTCGATCAAGAGCAAGGCGTCGGACCTCGTCGCCGCCAGCTAGCTGACTAAGCCAGGCTGCCAGGCGAGGCGAATGCCGCCTGAAGCGCGCGGCGCACCTGCTCGACCGTGACCACGCCGCGCAGGACGTCCTCGCCGTCGACTGCCATCAAGGCGCCGAGCCGCCCGAGTGACTCGGAGGAGAGGAGCTCGGTGATCGGCCGGTCCTCGCGTACCCGCCAGCCGGCATCTGACTCGGGCTCGAGCACGGCCTCGATCGTCAGCCAGTTCTCGCCCCGGTCCTCGGCCGACTGAAGCCCCTCCTGGCGAGCGATCCCCAGGAAGCGCCCGGACTGGTCGACGACCGGGAACCACGACCAGCCGTAGCGCAGGAAGAACTCATCCAGTGCGCTGGCCACCGGGGTGCCGGCGGGAATCGCCACCGGCTGGCGATCCATGATGTCGGCCACCCGCACTCCCTCGATCCGGGCGTTCATGGCGGTCTGCACGATCGCTGCGCGGGCCGACTGGTAGAGCAGGAACGAGATGGCGATCAGCCAAATGCCGCGGAAATCCCGGTATGTGAGCGTGGCCCAGACGCCGAAACCGGCCAGCAGTAAGGAGAACCCCTGCCCGAGCTTTGCCGCGACCACGGTGCCGCGCTGCTTCTCGCCGGTCAGCCGCCAGACGATCGCCCGGGTCATCCGGCCCCCGTCGAGGGGGAAGGCGGGTACCAGGTTGAACAGCAGCAGCAGCACGTTCCAGAACAGCAGCCAGCTCAGCGACAGCAACACCGGGGTGATCCTCACCGTGTCGTCGAACTGGGCAGCGTGGATCAATCGGTGGGGACCGACGATGATCAGGTCGAGGATCAGGCACAGCAGCACGAAGGCGAAGGTGGCCAGCGGGCCGGCCGCGGCGATCTTGAAATCCTCGCCGGGCGTGGCGGCGTCGCGGCTCATCTCGGTCAACCCGCCGAACAGGAACAGATCGATCCGGTGGACCACGATGCCGTGCCGGCGGGCCATCAGGGCGTGTCCCAGCTCATGCACGATCAGTGAGCAGAACAGGACCAGAACGGTGACGACCGTGGTCAGGTAGGCCACCCCATCGGAGCTGTGCAGAGCCACCCGGAAATCCCCCGACAGGAGGAAGATCATCAGGAATAGGATCAGGAACCAGCTGCGATTCACGCCGATGCGGAACCCGAAGAGGTCCATCAGCTTTATCGACGCGGGCCGTCGCCACATGCTGCAATGGTCGCACAGGCGCACAATCGGCCCGGCCGGGAATTGAAATGACTCAAGTAACGACAGATCCCTTCAACGCGCTGCGCGAGCGGCTGGCCGAGCTGGCCGACCTGCGCAGCGTGGCCCAGCTGCTCGATTGGGACCAGCAGACGATGATGCCTCCGCGCGGTGCGCCGGCCCGTGCGGAGACGGTCGCCACCGTCCAGCGCCTCAGCCACGAGATGTTCGTCGCCGACGAGACGGGGCGCCTGCTCGCGGCGGCCGCGGCCCACCTGGACGGCGCCCCGCCCGATTCCGACGACGCCGCCCTGGTGCGCGTGGTCACCCGGCGCTGGGAGAAGGCCCGCCGCGTGCCCAGCAAGCTGGCGGCCGATCTCGCCCGTGCCGCCTCGATCGGGCAGCAGGCCTGGATCGCGGCCCGCCGTGACGCAGACTTCGCCGGCTTCGCCCCCTATCTGGAGCGGAACTTCGAGCTGGTCCGCCGCTACATCGACTGCTTCGACGACTTCGACTGCGCCTACGACGCGCTGCTCGATGACTATGAGCCGGGCGGTCGCACGGCTGAGGTTTCCAGCCTATTCGACGAGCTCAAGGGCGAGCTGCGGTCGATCATCAACGCGCTGTCCGATCGCGCCGGCAGGGTCGATGACTCGTTCCTGCACGGTCACTTCCCGGTTGACGGTCAGCGCCGGCTGGTCACCTGGCTGATCGAGCAGATGGGCTTCGACCGCGCCGGCTGGCGGATCGACGACGCAATCCACCCGTTCGCAACCGGGTTCGGCAACCGGGACGTGCGCATCACCACCCGTTGGGATGAGCGGTTCCTGCCCACCTCGCTGTACGGCGCGATGCACGAATGTGGACACGGCCTGTACGAGGAGGGAGTGGCCCAGTCGCTGCAGCGCACGCCACTGGGTCACCCGGAGTCGCTTGCCCTGCACGAGTCCCAGAGTCGCCTGTGGGAGAACATGGTGGGGCGCGGGCGGCCGTTCTGCGGGGTGCTGGTGCCCCGCATCGCCGAGGTGTTCGGAGACGGCGCCCGCGTCGGCGTGGAGGAGTTCTATCGCGCGGTCAACCGGGTCACCCCCTCCCTGATCCGGGTGGAGGCAGACGAGGTCACCTACAGCCTGCACATCGTGGTGCGCTTCGAGCTCGAGCAGGAGCTCGTCGAGGGGCGGCTGGCGGTCCGGGACCTTCCCGAGGCGTGGAACGCCCGCTACGAGGAGTACCTCGGGATACCCGTGCCCGACGATGCGCAGGGCGTGCTCCAGGACGTGCACTGGTCCTCAGGGCTGATCGGTTACTTCCCGACGTACGCGCTAGGCAACCTGATCGCCGGGCAGCTGTTCGAACGCGCACACCAGGACGTGCCCGACCTCGATGCGCAGCTGTCCGCCGGACAGCTGCACGACCTGCGCGAATGGCTGCGTGACAAGGTCCACCGCCATGGCGCCAAGTTCTCGACCGCGGAGCTTCTCCCCACGGTGGTGGGCGGCCCGATCGAGGTTGGCCCGTTTATCGCCTACCTGAAGGGAAAGCTCAGTCAGGTGTACGACCTCGACCTGCGCTAGAGCAGGCCGGGCCGTGGACTCGAGCTCTCGGCGAGCGGCACGCTAGCGTGCCGGCCAAACAACAAGGAGATGAATAGCAGTGAGTGATTCCCCCGTTCGAGTTGCCGTGACCGGAGCCGCCGGACAGATCGGTTACGCAATCCTGTTTCGAATCGCCAGCGGCCAGCTGCTGGGTCCCGATACCTCAGTTCACCTGTCTCTGCTCGAGATTCCCGACGCGCTGAAAGCGGTCGAGGGAACCGCGATGGAGCTCGACGACTGCGCCTTCCCGCTGCTGTCCGGAGTGGACATCACCGACGACCCCAACAAGGGGTTCGATGGGGTCAGCATCGCGCTGCTGATCGGCGCGCGGCCGCGCACCAAGGGCATGGAGCGCAGCGACCTGCTGGAGGCCAACGGCGGCATCTTCAAGCCGCAGGGCAAGGCGCTGAACGCTCACGCGGCGTCCGACGTCAAGGTCCTGGTGGTGGGCAACCCAGCCAACACGAACTGCCTGATCGCGCAGCAGAATGCGCCGGACATCCCCGCCGAGCGATTCACCTCGATGATGCGGCTCGACCACAACCGGGCCATCGCCCAACTCGCGGCCAAGGCGAACGCGCCGGTGCGCGAGGTCACCAACATGACCGTGTGGGGCAACCACTCGCCCACTCAGTACCCGGACATCTTCAACGCCAGGGTCAAGGGTCAGAACGCCGCCGAGACGGTCGATGACCAGGCCTGGCTGGAGAACGATTTCATCCCCACCGTGCAGAAGCGCGGGACGGCTGTGATCGAGGCGCGCGGCGCCTCGAGCGCCGCGTCGGCCGCGAACGCCGCTGTCGATCATGTCCGCGATTGGGTCCTCGGCACTCCCGACGGGGACTGGGTGTCGATGGGCATTCCCTCCGACGGGTCATACGGCGTCGACGAGGGGTTGATCGCGGGGTTCCCGGTGACCTGCTCCGGCGGGTCCTACGAGGTGGTGGAGGGACTCGACCTCAATGACTTCTCGCGGTCGCGTCTCGAGGCGACGGTCAAGGAACTAAAGGACGAGCGCGAGACGATCAGCAAGCTACAGCTGGTGTAGCGAGTTCCGGGAGCCGCCTCGCCTCTTTGCCGCGAGGCGGCGCACCCGGAAGCGCGCGATCGCTCATGCGCTCCGGCGCAAACGGTCGAGGAGTGCCCGGAGGTGCGGCATAACGTACGTCGCGCGCAGGCGCCGCCTCGCGAGGAGCGCGGGGAGGTTGGCCACCGTGCGCAGCATCCGGCTGGTCCGGGCGTCCCGTCGGTACCGCCCGACCCAATCCTCCGACACTGCGTCGGCCTGCTTGTGCAGCCGGGGGGCCGGGAACGCATAGTCGCTCCGCAGGCTGATCGCGAGGTCTTCGAGCAATCTGCGTACGGTGGACTCGTAGTTGCGCACCAGATCCTCGTAGACGACGGTGATCGGCGTGATGCCGGCCTGCGTGAAGTACTCCTCCCAGGCGCACTCCTCCTGCACGATCCGGCGCAGCGCGACGTCGACTACGTGGAAGCTGTAATCGAGCCGGCCGGAGCGCTGCGCGGCCGCTGACATCGCCTTCCATTCCGCCGACTGCCTCGCCTTGGCAAGCGATACCGCCTGCCGGACCTTGTCCCGCCGCGTTATCCAGATGTAGCGGAGATTCGGAAACACTCCGTCCAGGCGCTCAGCCAGCGGACGGCCAAGCTGACTCGTGCCGAGTGCCTCGCCGAGGTACGGCATGTTCGACCACTTGACTTTCGACGCAAACACCCCGTTTACGCTCGTGCCGCTACTCAGGACTCGGTTCAGACAGTCATCGAACGGAGTGGACGACCAATCGGATCGCCAGACGTCGGGATCTTTCAGAGCAGCAACGGTGGCGAGCGAAAGTCGCCCGTTGCGGAGGCGCTCCGGGAAATATTCCTCGGGGTAGCCGGCCACTGCCGTGCTGCTTAGTGCGTCGCACAGGAGCGTGCTCCCGCAGCGGAGCGTGTGGCAGATGAAAAAGCACGACTCTGGCGTGACAGCATCCGACTCTGCAACTCGCCCCGGAGGCGGCGCGGCGACGAGCCGCAGACGGTGGTCATGCTGTCTGCGGGTTCCGGCAGGCGTGTGGTCGCCGGGCGCGGAGGACTCGTGATCCAGGTCGGCGATGAGTGCAGCCACATCGGGCGGCATCACACGGCCCTGTAGGTGTGGATCGATAGAGGGGTTGCTCTAGGCACGGATGGCATGCCTCCCGGCTTGGGGCATCTTGGTTGCTTAACGCGCCATCCGTGCGCAGGCTTTTGTACGGCTCGCGCCTAACAGCCTGCGGGTTCAGAGCGTGAGATCTACGCGCGCGAAGCCGCGCGGCGATGGTGACCCTGGAAGCCGCCTCGCGATGTCTCGCTCCGGCGAGCCGGCGAGGCGGCCTTCCCGGTCCGGTTGATGCCCGTCAGCCGGCTGGATGCCAGCCCTGGCCCTCGCGCTTGACCTGTCCGTCGGTGGCCAGGCGCGGCATCACGCGGTAGAGGTAGTTCGGCTCGATGCCCATCTTTTCCGCGATCTGGGGGATCGTGATGCCCGGCGTGGAGCGCACGAGCTCGAGGGCCTGGTTGGCCCGGGTGCCGCCGCGACTGCGACCGCGCGGGCGGCCCGGCCGGCGCCCGCTGCTGCGGCGCGTGGGCGTTGCGCGGGTGCGGCTGGTGCTGCTGCGCGCGGCGCGAGGGCGCCCCGGTCCGCGGCGGCCACCGGTGAGTGCGCTGCGCGCCGCCTCCAACCTGGCTACCTCTTCCTTGAGGTCGCGCAGACGGTCATCGATTTCCTTCACAGTCGTGTCGACAAAGCCAGCCAAATTAAGTCTCCTCTGTTGGATAAGCGACGGGCTACACGAACACGATACATGTAGTCAGTGTCGTTTCAGGCTTTGCGCTCTACGAGTGCCTTCAGTCGAGCCAGTGAATTGTTGGCTTCTCGTTCAGAGGTGGCGCCCACGATGAACCGGCTGGCGACGTTGCCGAGGCGCCCCCCGGGAGGCATGAACTCGTTCGTGTAGCCGAACGTCGTGGGGCCGTCGCCGTCGCCCGACAACTCGTAACGGATGCGCGCCACCGAATGTGCGGGACCCTGTCCTTCCCATTCGGCGCGCTGTGGCGAGCTGATGTGGGTGAGCGTCCAGTTAACGCTGAACGAGACCCCGCGGATGTGCAGTACCTGATCCATCGTCGAGCCCCTGCGCAACGGATGGTCGGAGACGTTCTTGACCGACTTGTGAATCGTGACCCAGTCTTTTAGGCAACTGGGATCCATCACCGTGTCCCAGACGCGTTGGACGGGCGCGTCGATCTCGATCTGGGCTCGGACGGTGCTCATGGTGTCGCGGACACTAACGGCCGGGCATCGTCCGGTGGCCCGGCGGGGCGCCCGGCGCCCCTCCCGGGCCAGGCTGCCGGCGGCTCGGCGCCCGCCATCGGGGAGTGCCAAAGGCTTCCCGGAAATTGCGCCAGGTTAACGCCGCGCTGCGAAAGTTCCCGCTTTTTGCAGGGATTTCGGTGGAGGTGAAGTTCTTGCGATTTCCGGGAATCGTCGTTGCACCGAGGGGGAGAAGTCGGCTTTGATGCATCGCCGATGAAGTTGAGCTGCTTGGAGGAGGACGGAACACGATGAACACCCGCGCGGGGACGACGAAAGTGAGCTGTGAGGACTGCTTCTTCCGTCAGAACCTGCTGTGTGCGGTATCGAGCTCTGGCCCGTGCGCGACCTACCGGCCGAACCACCCCGAGGGTTTGCGTCCGCCCAGCCAGCTCCAGTTCGTGTTCCGCCAGGAGCGCCGGATGCAGGTGGCCTGGGCGTTCCCGACGGCCAGCGAGCAGGTCGCGTTGCACGCCGGCGTGTAGTGTTCCGGCCCATGTACTGGCCGTTGATCGGTGGTTTCATCGCGGTGGTGCTCGTCACGCTGCTGCTCGGCTGGATCATGGATCCTTCGCGCCGCGACGACGCGAACCACCACTGAGCCGACGCGGGTTCCGGCGGGGCTGGACCCGCCCGGCGGGTTACGCCAGTGCGTCGCCCCGTGCCCCCAACCGGCTAGATTGCCCGCCGTGGAACGACTGCCCACCCAGCTGTCCGGCCCGGTCCTCTTGCAACCGATCGTGCACGGCGACCAGCGCGGCTTCTTCCTCGAGACCTATCGGCGGAGCACGCTCGCCGAGTACGGGATCGCGGACGAATTCGTACAGGACAACCATTCGCGCTCGCGCGGCGGCGTGGTACGGGGCATGCACTTTCAGCCGGGCATGGCCAAGCTGGTCCGCTGCGCGCGGGGCGCCATCTACGACGTGGTGGTCGACCTGCGCCGGGGGTCTCCCACCTTCGGCCAGTGGGAGGGCTTCGAGCTGAGCGACGCCAACCACCATCAGTTCTACTGTCCGGATGGGTTCGCGCACGGCTTCTGCGTAATCAGCGAGCTGGCCGACGTGGTGTACATGACCTCGGCGTACTACGACCCGAAGCTCGAGAGCGGGTTCGCCTACAACGATCCCGCCGTGGGCATCGAGTGGCCGGGGGGCAGCGAGCTGATGGCCTCGGCCCGCGACGCCGGCGCGCCGATGTTGGCCGAGATCGCCGACTCGCTCCCGTTCGAGTACCGCTGAGCGGTCCGCCTGGCAACCGGCGATTGCTGGTGTCCGAGCGACTACAGTGGGCCCGGACCTGAGAGAGGAGCGGCGTGCGGATCACCGTGCTGGGCAAGTCGCCATCGTGGCAGGACGCCGACGGGGCGTGCAGCGGGTATCTCGTCGAGGAGGACGGCTTCGCCTTGCTGCTCGACTGCGGCAACGGCGTGTTCTCCAAACTGCGTCACTACCTCGACTACGTCGATCTCGACGCGGTCCTGATCAGTCACCTGCACGCCGATCACTTCCTCGACCTGGTCCCGTACAGCTACGCGCTGACCTACGCCCCGCGTCAGCAGCCGGTCGCAGTGGGCGGCTGGCCGGGAACGACCCGCCGGGCACGCCCGGAGCTGCTCGCTCCTCTGGGCGCGGGTGACATGTTCCGTCACCTGGTGGCCTGCTGGGGCGACGAGGAACTGGTCGAGCGGGCGTTCCGCCTGAGCGAGTACGACGGTCTCCACGAGCTGTCAGTGGGACCGTTCACCGTCCGCTTCCGCGAGGTTCCGCATTACACGCGCACGTTTGCGGTCGAGCTGTCGGCGGCCGGTGGAAGGTTCACCTACAGCGCCGACTGCTCTCCCAACGACGCGCTGGTGAGCTTCGCGTGCCAGACCGACCTGCTGCTGATCGAGGCGACGCTGCCCCGTCCCGAGCGCACCGGCCTGCGCGGCCACCTCACGCCCGCCGAGGCCGGCGAGCACGGCCGCCGTGCCGGTGCCCGTCGCCTCGTGCTCACCCACTACTCGGACGAGCTCGATCCGGACTGGGCGCGGACCGAGGCCGGCGAGGCCTACGGCGGCCCGGTGGAACTGGCCTACGAGGGGGCCGTGTACACCGTCCCGTGAGCGATTAACCTCGTAGGGGATGTCCGAGCGCGACCTGTTTGCCAACTTCGAGCGGATGCGGCGCGAGATGGACCAGCTGTTCGGCGACGTGTTCGGCGTGGCCCGGCGGCGGACCGGGTTCGCACCGGCGGTCGACGTGGCCTACGCGCCCGACCCGCCGCGGGCGATCGTGACCGCCGAGCTGGCCGGGATCGACCCGGCCGAGATCGAGATCGAGATCGAGGGGCGCAAGCTGATCCTGTCCGGCAGCCGCCGGGCGTCCGAGTCGCAGACCGACATCTACCAGCAGGTGGAGATCGCGCGGGGGCAGTTCCGCCGGGTCGTCGAGCTGGGGGCCGACGTGCGCGGACATGAAGCGAAGGCGGTGTACGAGGACGGCATGCTGCGGATCGAGCTGCCGCTGGCGCATGGATTTGGTCCCCGCCCACCACGTCCAGTGCCCATCTCGCGCCAGGACGAGCCGACGTGATCGAGATCGGCACCGCCGAGCGAGCCGCCCGCGACGTGGCGGTCGGCGCCACGCGCGAGCTGCCCTACCGGGTCGGCGTCCTGCCGCTCAGGGACACCGTCACCTTCCCTGACATGCTGGTCCCGCTCAACATCGGCCAGCCGCGCAGCGTCGAGCTGATCAACGAGGTGCTCCGGGGCGAGCGGACGATCGCCATGGTGGCCAGCCGGGATGCCCAGGTGGAGACGCCGTCGCCTGAGGAGCTCTACGGGGTGGGCGTGCTCGGCGCGGTGGCGCGGATGATCCGCGTACCGGACGGCACCCTGCGGGTGCTGATTCAGGGTTCGCAGCGGATCCGGATCGAGCGCTGGGTGAAGACCGAGCCCTACCTGGTGGCCGAGATCACCGAGGCGCCCGACGTGGTCGAGCAGACCCCCGAGCTGATCGCGCTGATGCGCAACGTCCAGCACACGTTCACCGACATCATCGAACAGGTCCCGTACCTGCCCGAGGAGCTGCAGGTGATGGTGACCAACGTCGACGACCCCAGCGTGCTCGCGCACCTGATCGCCGGGGCCCTGCGGATTCCGGCCGAGGAGAAGCAGGCCCTGCTCGAGGAGCTCGACGTGGGGCGGCGCCTGCGGCGCCTGTCGGAGATCCTGGCCCGCGAGCTCGAGGTGGTGGCGATCGGCTCGAAGATCCAGTCCCAGGTCCAGTCCGAGCTCGACAAGGGCCAGCGCGAGTACTTCCTGCGCCAGCAGCTGAAGGCCATCCAGGACGAGCTCGGCGAGACCGACGAGGTCCAGGCCGAGATCGCCGAGCTGCGCTCGCAGCTCGAGGAGATCGAGCTGCCGGAGGTGGCGCGCAGGCAGGTCGACCGGGAGCTGGCCCGGCTCGAGCGCCTGCAGCCGGCGATGGCCGAGTACGGGGTGATCCGGGGATATCTCGAGTGGATCGCGGCGCTGCCGTGGGATGAGGCGACCGAGGACAACCTGGAGCTCTCGCACGCCCGGACGGTGCTCGACGAGGACCACTACGACATCGAGCAGGTCAAGGACAGGATCCTCGAGTTCCTCGCGGTTCGGCGCCTGAAGCCGGACGCCCGGGGATCGATTCTGTGCTTCGTGGGCCCGCCCGGGGTCGGCAAGACCTCGCTGGGGCGATCGATCGCGCGGGCGCTCGGCCGGCAGTTCGAGCGGATCAGCGTGGGCGGCGTGCGCGATGAGGCCGAGATCCGCGGACACCGCCGCACCTACATCGGCGCGATGCCCGGCGTGATCATCCGCGCGCTGCGCGACGCCGGAGCACGCAATCCGCTGCTGATGATCGACGAGATCGACAAGATGGGCGCGGACTTCCGCGGCGATCCCTCGAGCGCCATGCTCGAGGTCCTCGATCCCGAGCAGAACCACTCGTTCCGAGACCACTTCCTCGATCTCCCGTTCGACCTGTCCGACGCGATGTTCGTGTGCACCGCGAACACGCTGGACACCGTGCCCGGCCCGCTGCGCGACCGGATGGAGGTGATCCAGCTGGCCGGCTACACCGAGGAGGAGAAGCTCCAGATCGCCAAGCGCTACCTGGTGCCACGCCAGGTTGAGCGAAACGGCCTGTCGGCCCGGCGGATCGCCTTCAGCGACTCCGCCCTGAAGGTGATCGTGTCCGACTACACGCGCGAGGCCGGGGTCCGGCAGCTCGAGCGCGAGGTCGGGACGATCTGCCGCAAGGTGGCCCGCCAGGTGGCCGAGGGAAAGCTGAAGCGCAAGCTGACGGTCACCGAGCCCCGAGTCCGCTCGCTGCTCGGCCGGCGCAAGTTCTTCTCCGAGACGCGCCGGCGGACGGCGCGCCCGGGCGTGGCGACCGGGCTGGCCTGGACGCCGGTCGGCGGCGAGGTGCTGTTCATCGAGGCCACGGCGATGGCCGGCACGGGTCGCCTCACGATCACCGGACAGCTCGGCGACGTCATGCGGGAGTCCGCGCAGGCGGCCCTGTCGTTCGTGCGCTCCGAGGCGGTCGAGCTCGTGCCGGATCTGCCCGAGGACTGGTTCGCCACCCACGACATCCACATTCACGTCCCGGCCGGGGCGACGCCGAAGGATGGGCCGAGCGCCGGCGTGGCCATGGTGGTGGCGCTGGCCTCGCTGCTGTCCGGGCGCCCGGTGCGATCCGACGTGGCGATGACCGGCGAGATCACGCTCACTGGCCAAGTGCTCCCGATCGGCGGCCTGAAGGAGAAGGCGCTGGCCGCACAGCGTGGCGGGATCCGCTGCGTGATCGCCCCCGAGCGAAACGAACATGACATCGAGGAGATCCCCGAGCATCTGCGCCGGGACCTGTCCTTCCGGTTCGTGGCCCGGGTGGAGGAGGCCCTCGAGGTCGCGCTTCAGCGACGTGCGGCCCGCCGGCGCGCCGGGGCGCTGCGGGCGGCCTGACCGCTGCGGGTTGAAGCACACCCGATGCGGGGAGAAAAGCCCCCGGAGGGGCGCTTGATTGGCGTATCCTCCATCGACGACCCCCAAGTACGAGGGAGATCTATGGCATTACGTTCCAAGAAGTCCGTGGCGGATCAGGTCAAGTCCGTGGACATTTCGAGCATCAGCAAAGCGACCCCGTACATCCAGCGCATCGTCCAGGACGCCAAGCTGCGTGAGAACGTGCGCACGGCGTATGACTCGAGCCGTAGCGCGTACACGCGCTTGACCAACGGCAAAGCGCCGGCCAAGGCTTTGCTCGAGGACAAGAAGCTCCAGCGCGATCTGCAGACCGCGGTGGAGGCGCTGCGCGAGGCGACCAACGCCTTGAGCGAGGCTCCCAAGAAGCAGCGTCCCGCCAAGAAGGGCGGCGGCTTCGCCAGCAAGCTGCTCATCGCCGGTCTCGGCTTCGGGCTCGCGCTGGCGGGCAGCGAGAAGCTGCGCACCAAGGTGCTCGACATGGTGTTCGGCAAGGAGGAGGAGTTCGAATACACCCCGCCTCCGGCCACCGCCTCGACTCCGCCCAGTTCACCGGTCGGAGCCGCGTAACGGTCGGCGTGAGTCGATCTGCCAGCACGTGAGCGGAGGCGCCGGATGGCGCCTCCGGCGCGTTAAGGGAGCGTTTGTGCGCCGCCGGTGGCCCAAGGGGGCTCGACTAGAATCGCCACCGTGGAGGCGGCAACCCAACCATCGCAGTCGCGTCCGCGTGAGCTCTCGGGGGTAAAGGCGGCGCGGATCGTGGAGGCCATGCGGACCAGCGTGGCCGCGCGCGGGATCGCCGGCTCCACGTTCGACCACGTGGCCCACGAGGCGGGCGTCTCGCGGGGCCTGCTGCACTACTACTTCGGCACCAAGGAACAGCTGCTGATCGAGGTCGTGCGCCGCGAGTGTGCGGTGCGCACCGAGCGGCTCGAGCAGGCGATCGAGGCGGCGGCCGACGCCGAGGATGTGCTCGACGCGCTGGTGCGGAGCTTCGAGGACTGGCTGGGGGACGGTCCGGCGCCGGTGATGATCTACGAGATGCTGACGCTGGCTCAGCGCAACGAGGAG
This sequence comes from Solirubrobacterales bacterium, assembly GCA_019240305.1. GTDB lineage: Bacteria > Actinomycetota > Thermoleophilia > Solirubrobacterales > Solirubrobacteraceae > Palsa-465. The sequence continues at coordinate 2,310 of JAFAYP010000447.1, read as the reverse complement.
ATCGCCGGCGAACTGGCCGAGCTGGGTCGGCGAACGCGGTCTCACCTGGCGGGGGCGCTGGAGCGCAAGCGCGCTGCGGGTGTGCTTTCGCTGCGGGTCGAGTCCGAGCTCGCGGCGATGTTCCTGTTTGCACTGGCCGACGGCGTGATCGTCAGGCGCCTGAGCGAGCCCGAGCTCGACATCGGCCCGCTCACCGAGCAGGCGATCGCCGCCGCTCGCGCGGTGCTCAGCTGAGCCCGGCGGACCCCGGGTGCGCCGCCTGATCGCCGCGGGCCTGGTGACCCTGGTGCTGGTGGTGCTGGTGGTGCTGATCGTGGCCCAGCTCGTGCTCCCCGGAATTGCGGCCAACCGCCTGCGCAGCCAGCTGTCGGAGTCCGGCACGGTGCTGTCGGTCAAGGTCAGCGCGTTTCCCGCCATCGAGTTGCTGTGGGGCCATGCCGACAGCGTGACGATCCGGCTCAGCCGCTACCGCGCCGGCGCGAGCCAGATCGGCGGCAAGCTCGGCGCAGCGGCCAATGTGGGCGCGCTCGACGTCACGGCCCAAGAGGTCGACTCGGGTGCGCTCACCCTGCGTGACGCCACGCTGCACAAGCGGGGCAACGAACTGTCCGGCTCGGCGGTGGTGATGGAGAGCGATCTGCGCGCCGCGGTCCCGTTCCTTCAGAACGTGCAGCCGGTCGCCTCGGCCGCAGGGCAGCTGATCCTGCGCGGCACGGCCAGCCTGCTCGGCTTGACCGCGAGCGTCGACGCGATCGTGGCGGCTCGGGACGGCGCGCTGGTGGTGGCACCCGATGTCCCGTTCGGCGCGCTGGCCACGATCACGCTGCTGGCCGATCCGCACGTCCGGATTCAGTCGGTCAGCGCGGCGAACGTTCCCGGGGGCTTCCGGCTGCTCGCAGAGGCCCTGGTCCAGTAGGTCAGGGGTCTGCCTGGAGCGACGCGATTCCTCGTAGGTTCCCGGCGGCGTTCATGCGCGCCAGGGCTCGCGGGCTGCCCTTCAGATAGCGATCGAGGAATGCGATCGTCACGCGCTCGACGATCCCGAGCTGCGGCTCCTCGGTCGTGTACGGAGGCAGGTGCGACGCCCCCAGCAGGCCCAGCAGGAACTTCGGGCGCGGCGCCGCATTGAAGAACCGGTAGGTGTTCACCGGGCGGTTGATCGTGTCGGCCGTCCCCTGGGATGCCAGCAGCGGCGGGCTGGGCGAGGGGAACGCGAAGCCGGCGCCGGGGAGCTGGGCCCCCGACAGGATCACCGCAGCGCGCACGCGCCGATCGAGGTAGTGCTGGTCATAAGCCGTGGCCAGCGCGGTCTCGCCTCCGTCCGATTGACCGGACACCGCGATCTCGTGCGAAGCGATCAGTCCGGCGAACAGCCCTCGGTGCCCGGCGCTCAGTGCGAGCATTCGCGAGATCACGAAGCTCATGTCGCGCGGCTGGTTGACGATGTCCGCCTCGTTCGGGCCGCCCGGGGCGTTGGCGTTGCCCAGCGGGAAGATCGGCGCGGCCACCACGTAGCCCGCGCGGGCCCAGGCCTCGAGCAGCTGGGCATACGGCCCGGGCGTCACCGCGAAGCCGTGGCCGAAGATCACGAGCGGAAACGGCCCGCCCGCGCGGGCGGCCGGAGCGCCCGGCCGGTCGACCGCCGAAACCGGTCCAACCGCCGGGTAGCGGATCACGGTGACCAGCGTGCGCGCGGAGGGCTTCTGACCCGGGAGCTGCAAGGTCCGGCTGTGATCGACGAACCTGAGCGTCCGGATGCCGACGGCGAAGGCGCTCTGCGGTCCGCGCGGAGCAGCGGCGCCGACCCTGGCGGTGCGGAGCCCGGCGGCACGCGCGCTGATGCGAACCGGCCGGCTGCGCGCGGGCGCAGACGGGCCGAGCAGGCCGAACAGCGCGAGCAGGATCGCGATCAATCCGCCGAGCGGCGAGCTACCGGCGACGACGTTCACTCAGCGCAGGTAGACGGCGAAGAAATCGCGATCGTCGGGGGTCAGGTAGCGGAGCGGCGAGCGGACCATGTCGGCGAGCAGGTTGGCAGGCTTGCCCGCGCCCGGGAAGCGGTAGGTGATGAAGCTCGGCCAGTAGGAGTTGATGTCGAGCTCCATCGCGCGCACGGCGCCGGCGTGGATGAGGATGTTGGCCAGCGAGGCGACCGTCTGTTTGTCGGCAGCCGCGTAGATCAGGTTGCCGTGCCGGTCGATGCCGACGCCGGAGCGCCAGACGAAGATCTTGTTGCCGAGCGTCGCGCCCCATTCGGGGCCGTCGGACAGGTTCGGGTTGACGTGGCCGTGGTTGACGATCAGCGGCAGG
>JAFAYP010000430.1 GCA_019240305.1 Solirubrobacterales bacterium | reverse complement strand
CCGCGCAACGTCCTGGATGTCGACATAGGTCGAGGTCGTGATCTCGCCCGAGACGACGACCAGGCCGGTGTTGACCAGCGTCTCGCACGCGACGCGCCCGAGCGGGTCGTCGCGCAGCACCGCATCCAGCACGCCGTCGGAGATCTGGTCGGCGACCTTGTCCGGATGGCCCTCGGTCACCGACTCCGAGGTGAACAGGAACTCGTTGTCGGCGTGGGTCATACGGTTCTACCTTCCTTACGGGTGATCTCGAGCAAGTAAGCGGTCATGACATCCGTCGCGCCGAGCTTCAGGTGGTACGCGTCAGAGAGCTCCTCAACGCGGGCGATCTGATCGCGGGCGTCGTTGAACAGCTCCGTGAACTCGAACAAGCCGAAGTCCACGACACGAGCCTGATAGCCCAGGCGTTCCAGCAGCTGCGTGGTTCGCCGCTCGCCGATGATAGACAGTTGCATCACATAAGCGGTGCCGTCGTCGGCCAGGGCCTCGGGCAGCATGCGCAGCAGGTGATCGATCAGGCCCCGGCCCCAGTAGTCGAGCGGGCGGTGGGACACGACCGGCTCGAACGGGTCGACCGGCGTCTGGTACAGGCTGGCCACGATCATGTCGTAGCGCTCCTCGGGGACCCACGGGTACAGGTCCTGGACGGCCGCGCTGACGCGGTCGGCCACCCCGTTGCGGAATGCGTTCGTAAGCGTGTTCTTCACGGCGGCGGCACTGATATCGATGGCGTGGACATGGGCCGCGCCGTTGCGGGCGAGCTGAACCGTCAGCAGGCCCGATCCGCAGCCGATGTCCAAACAACGCTGGTGTGCACCAACGGCTTCCTCGTACAGGTACTTCCACACGGTCAGGCTTCCCTGCGTGGGAACGAACACTCCGGGCTCGAGCGTGATGTCGGGGAAGTCGAGCGGGTAGCTGCTGCGCCCGCGCGTATCGCTCCAGTGCGCGGGCGGCCGTTGCCGCGAGTCGGGCGAGGGGGCTTGCACGCTTTCGTCGGTCAGCGCGTCGGGTCGAGTCTGGCCGGGCTTGGTGTCCGCGAGCGCGGCGCGTGCGGCGGCGATCTGGGCGGGACCAACGCCGCAGCAACCGCCGACTATCTGCGCTCCCTCCTCACGCCATCTGAGCGCGAGCTCGGCGTACTCGGCCGCGCTCACCCCCGCCTCATGACGCCAACCGGCGGCCGACAGATAGCCCAGGTTCGGATACACGCCCAGCGGCAGGTCGGTGAAGTCACGCAGCCAGGCCAGCATGCCGGTCACGTGGTCGGGCGGCAGGCAGTTGACGGCCAGCGCGCCGACGCCCATCTCCTCAAAGCGCCGGGCGGCCCGGCCGAACGAGTCGCCCTCGGGGCCTCCCCAGTGCTCGCCGTACACGCCGCAGACACCGTGGCGGCAGCGACGGAAGCTCAGCCACACGGGCAGGCCGGTGGCGAGCAGGGCCTCCACGGTGGCGTAGGTGGAGGGCCGGACGAGGGTCAGCGTCTCGACCACGATCAGGTCAGGCGGATCGTGCTCGAAGGCCCGGGCCAACAGCCGGATGGTCTCCCGGCCATCCGGCGTGTCGACGTCGCCGTTGATGCTGAAGGCCACGGCCACCTCGTCGGCGCGGCCCGCCTCCGCGGCCGCCTCGCGCGCGAGGTGCACCCCGCGCCGGGCGACGTCCATCCAGTGAATCGGCTCGCTGGTCTCCCACAGCCTGGCCTGGCCGTGGCGCAGCGCGGTGGCCAGCCCCCACGTGTCGGTACAGATCACATCGCACCCCACGTCGACGTACCGGCGATGGACGGCCTTGACCTGGGCCGGTGACTCGAGGATCGCGGTCAGCCCCCACAGATGCTCCTCGAGCTCGGGGCGATCGCCGGCCACGCGGATCAGCTCGGTGCCGGTCGCGCCGTCCATGATCACCGCGTGGTCGGTGGCGATCAGCCGGCTCAGCCGCTCGTAGCGGGCCTCCCCTTGCGCCCCGCCGCGAAGCGGATCGAGGGGGTCCAGTGAATTCCGCGCGACGGCGGCGCTGTGTATCGGGGTAAGGTGCGTGCTCACTCTCGTCTCCCTCCGCGTAACGGACCGGCACAGCTTGTCTGCCCGCGCGCAGCTTCGCCACCCCCGCAGCGCCGGATTAGCCTAGACTTTTGAGAGGGCTTGGAGGCCAGGTAGACATGATGCTTGCGCGAGAGAGCGGTGTCGTCCCTCTCGATCGGACGGGTAATTTCGGTCCGAAGAGCAGGGCAACCCAGGTTGTCCAGCGGTACGGTCTGCGCCGTGTCGGCCATCGTTCCCACCGGGCGTTCGCTCGACCTGGTCCTGAACCGCGCGGGCGCCGTTTTCAGCGTCCGGGCAGGCAAGCCGGTGGCGGTCCACTTCGGCTCGGCGGCCGCGGAGCTGGCCGTGTGCGTGCGGGCGGTTGGCCTCGTCGATCGCTCCGATCTCAGCGTGCTCGCGCTCGAGGCGCCGCCCGCGCAGCTGTCGGCGCTCATGAACCGCCTCGTCGGCGCGACCGTGTCGCCCGGAGGCCTGGTGTGCACCCGGAGTGCGTGGTGGTGCGGGGAGCGTCCGGACCGGATCATCGTGGTAAGCGATTCGCGCACGGCCGGACGCCTGGCCGATGCCCAGCACGGCGTCGCGGCCCGGCACGTAACGGTCCGGGATCTTTCCCGCCGGCTGGCTCCCCTCTCGCTGCTCGGACGCAGCACCGGCCGGGTCCTGGCCGCGCTCGGCGTTTACGGCCCGGCGGGCGATCCTCGCCACGCAACGCCGTTCGGCCGCGCATCGCTGGACGGGATCGCGGTCGACTGGCTGCTCCAGTCCGACCACCGGGCGCTGGCGCTGGTGCCTCGCGAGCACGCGGGCGAGGCGTGGCTGGCCATCAAGCGGGCCGGGCGGCCGTTCGGGATCAGCTGCGTCGGGCACGAGGCGGCCTGCCGCTACGCGCTGCTCGAGCGCTCGTCTTCTTTGTAGTCCGCGATCCGCTCCGGCTCCGTGGTTGACGCCGCGGCGGCCCAGCGCGCCCTGCTCGAGCTGCTGGGCCTCGAGCGCGAGCTCGTCGAAGCCGACTACGTGCGCCGCTCGGACGCGCTGGAGCGCGTGGCGGACGCGGTCAGGCGCCTGGGCGAGATCGGCTCGCCACGGGGGATTCTTCTGCGCGCCGCCGAGGAGCTCGGGACGAGCTCGGAGTTCGATCGAGTGCTGATCGGCGAGGTTTGCGAGGATGGCTTGTGCGCCCGCGGCTTGTGGAGTGGCGTTGGTGCGCCGGGCGCCGGCGCTGCCGTGCTCGAGGAGCTGCGCGGAGCTCCCATCCCGCTCGAGTATCCCTCGATCGAGGACGAGGTCGTCCGCCGCCAGCGCGCCGAGATCGTCCCGGCCCAGGCCACCCGCTCACGGGCGGCGCCGCGGCTGTCCGCCGCCCTCGGCTGGACCCACTACGCGGTCGCCGCGATCGTCGTCCAGGGGCGCACGGTGGGCCTGCTGCACGCCGACGCCGCCGGCCGGCAGCTCGACGCCCTCGACGCCGAGGTCATCGCGCGCTACGCCGAGGGCCTGGCGGGGGTGTTCGAGAGGGCGGTCCTGCGGGAGATGCTCCGGCTGCACCACCATGAGCTGCGCTCGGGGGTCGCGTGGATGAGCGCCCGGCTCGGAGCGCTCTCGAGTGGTGGCGGCGAGTGGACGGCGCCGGTCGATGGGACCGGCCGGGCTGGCGTCGAGGCGCTGACCGCCCGCGAGCTGGAGGTCCTGCGGCTGCTCGCGCGCGGTCAGACGAACCTGGAGATCGCCCGGGCCCTCGTCGTGCGCGAGGGAACCATCAAATACCACGTCAAGAACATCCTGCGCAAGCTGGGGGCGAGGAGCCGGGCCGATGCGGTTTCGCGCTACGCCCGGTCCGGGCCGGAGCCGGCGCGGTGAGCGCTCAGGCTGTCGCATCGGCGCGCCGGGTGTTGGGGCTGCCCGAGGATGATGCGCCGGCCGATCTCACTCAGCTGCGATCGTTGATTGCGCTGCTGCGCGATGAGCTTGGGTCCGAACCGGCGGCGGTCGCGGAGATCGTGGAGCAGGAACACGCTCTGGAGCGGCTGCGCCAGCGGTACGAGGCGCGCTTCTCTGCTCTGGAGCGCGTTCAGGCCGCGGTCACAGAGCTCCGGGAGATCGCCTCGCCGCGCGAGATGCTCGGTCGCGCTCCGCGCGCCCTGTGTGACGGGTCGGCGTTCGAGCGCGCGATCGTCAGTCTGGTCAGCGAGGGGCGGATGGTCGCCGAGGCCGCGCACTTCGCCGGCTCGCCGCGCGGCGCCGCGAATGCGCTGGTGCAGCTCAGGGCCAACCCGGTTCGGCTCGAGCACACGCTGATCGAGACCGAGCTCCTGCGCCGGCGACGGGCCACGATCGTGCCCGACGCCACGGTTCACCCCCGGGTCGATCGGGCGACGACCGAGCTGATGGGATGGCGCTCCTACGCCGCGGCACCGCTCGTGGTCGGCTCGCAGGTGGCGGGCGTGATCCACGCCGACCGCGGTCCGGGACAGCCGCTCGACGTGCTCGACCGCGACGTCCTGTGGGCCTTCACCACCGGCCTGGCCCAGGCCTATGAGAGCAGCGTCCTGCGCCGCACCCTGCGCGATGAGCGCGATCAGATGCGCGAGTTCCTCGCCTGGCTGAGAGCCCGCTCGAGTGAGCTGACCGACGCGCGAGTGACGCTGTCGGCCGGCGGCGCGTCGCCGCTCCCCCTGCCGGGATTGCCCGTAGCACCGGAGCCTCTGCCCGGGCCGGCCGGAGGCGGCGGCGCGCGCGATGACCGCGTGGTGTTCGAGGGGCTGCTCACCCGCCGCGAGCTCGACGTGCTGCGGCTGATGGCCGAGGGCGCCAGCAACCGTCAGGTCGCCGACGCGCTGGTCATCTCGAGCGGCACGGTCAAGTTCCACACGGGCAGCGTCCTGCGCAAGCTTCACGCGGCCAACCGGGCCGAGGCGGTCACGCGCTACCTGCGTCTGATGGGGATGCAAGTTCCGTAGTCGCGCTGACGCCGCCGTGGGCCGGCCGTGGCTCAGATCGCGAAGAAGACGGTCTCGTCTGGGCCCTGAAAGCGGATGTCGAATCGGTATCCACCGTCGACCGGCTCGGCCAGCAGCGTCGAGCGACGCTCGGCCGGCACCCGGGACAGCGCCGGATCCGATGCGTTGGCCTCGGTCTCATCGGCGAAGTAGATGCGGGTCACCGAGCGGTGGAGCATGCCGCGGGCGAACACGGACACGGCGATGTGGGGCGCCTGCATCTGACCGTTCAGCCCGGCCACGGGCCCGGGCTTGAGCGTCAGGATGTCGTAGGTGCCGTCGCCGTCTTCCAGGCCGTAGCGGGCGAAGCCGCGGAAGCCGTCGATCTGCGAGGGTCCGCCGCGGTCGTGCACATCGGCGAAATTCCCGTCGGGATCGGCCTGCCAGGTCTCGAGCAGGAAGTCGGGGATCGGGACGCCGGCGCCGTCGTAGATCGTGCCGGTGAGGTGGATCGCGCCGGGCGTGCCTTCGGGCACGACGAACGGCCCCACGTCGAATGGCAGCCCGATCGCGAAGTACGGGCCGACCGTCTGCGACGGAGTGGTCTCGAAGATCAAAACGCCTCCTCGAACGGCGTGCGGCCCGGCCCGCGCAGGTAGATGTCGAACTCGTAGGCGTGGGCCCAGTTGGGCACCGTGTCGTGGATCGAGAAGCGCGAGATCATCCGCTCGCGTCCCTTGGGATCTCGCACCGAGTTGAAGATGGGGTCATAGGGGAAGAACGGGTCGCCCGGGAAGTACATCTGGGTGACCAGCCGCTGGATGAACGCTCGGCCCAGCAGCGAGAAGTGGATGTGGGCGGGGCGCCAGGCGTTGTAGTGGTTGCCCCACGGATATGGACCGGGCTTGATCGTGGTGAACGTGTAGCGGCCCTCGTCGTCGGTGATGCAGCGTCCCGCCCCGGTGAAGTTCGGATCCAGTGGCGCCGGCCAGCGATCCCAGCGGTGCTTGTAGCGGCCGGCCGAGTTGGCCTGCCAGATCTCGACCAGCGTGCCGCGCAGCGGCTTGCCCTCGGTGTCGAACACCCGGCCGAAGACGACGATCCGCTCGCCGATCGGCTCGCCCTCGTGCTGGACGGTCAGGTCGTTGTCGTTTTCGCCCATCAGGACGGGACCGAGCTGGGGCCCGGTGATCTCGGTGACGGTCTGGGGCAGGTAGATCAGCGGCTGCTTGGGATGGCGCAGCGCAGTCGACTTGTAGCCCTCGTAGTTCGGCGGCGGGTGGGCGTCCTCGGGCTCCCGCCGGTAGCTCGTCGGCGTTTCCGCGATCGGGTCGTAGATGACCCGGACCCCGCCGGTCTCGGTGTCCAGCTGATCGGTCATGTTCTTTATCCCTCCAGTACGACTGCCAGGCCCTGCCCGACTCCGATACACAGCGCTGCCACTCCGTACCCTCCGCCCCGCCGCCGCAGCTCGTGGGCCAGCGTTCCCAGGATACGCACTCCCGATGCCCCGAGCGGGTGGCCGAGCGCGATTGCGCCGCCGTTCGGATTGACCCTCTGAGGATCGAGACCGTTCCACTCGCCGATGTCGGACAGACACTGTGAGGCGAACGCCTCGTTCAGCTCGACAACAGCCACGTCGTCCCAGGTGATCCCGGCCCGCTCGAGCGCGAGGTTGGCCGCCTTGACCGGCGCGATCCCGAACACGTCGGGATCGGCGCCCGCCGCGCCGCGCGAGACGATCCGGGCGATGGGCTCGCGACCCGCGATCCGGGCGCCCTCCTCGCTGGCCAGGAGCGCCGCCCCCGCCCCGTCGTTCAAGGGCGAGGAGTTGCCGGCGGTGACCGTCCCGTCCTTGACGAACGCGGGCTTCAACTTGGCCAGCTTCTCGAGCGAGGTGTCCGGACGGATGTTCTCGTCGCGCTCGAGGTCGGTGTCCGGCACCGGAATCACCCACTCGCCGTAGAAGCCGCTCTCCCAGGCGGCGTGCGCGCGCTGGTGGCTGCGCAGGGCGAACTCGTCCTGCGCCTCGCGTGAGACGTGGTAGATCGAGGCCAGCTTCTCGGCGCTCTCGCCGAGTGAGATCGTCCATTGCCCGGGCATGTTTGGATTGACCATCCGCCAGCCCAGCGTGCTCGACTCGAGCTGCTGATGCGCCGAGGGGAAGGCGCGCTCGGGCTTGAGCAGGATCCAGGGCGCCCGGCTCATCGACTCGACCCCACCGACCAGGACGAGGTCGGCATCGCCGGTCTCGATCTCGCGGCTGGCCTGCATGGCGGCGTCAAGGCTCGAGCCGCACAGGCGGTTGATGGTCGAGCCGGGCACGCTGGTCGGCAGACCGTTCAGCAGCCAGGCCATCCGGGCCACGTTGCGGTTGTCCTCGCCGGCCTGGTTGGCGTCGCCGAACAGCACCTCGTCGACCCGCTCTGGATCGAGGTCGGGCGTGCGCTCCAGCAGGGACTTGACCACGTGCGCGGCCAGGTCGTCCGGACGCACGTGCGAGAGCCCCCCGCCGTAGCGACCGAACGGTGCGCGCACCGCGTCGAGTACGTAGGCAGCGCTCACCGGTCGAGCAGCTCCCGCAGAGCCGAAAGCTCCTCGGAGGTGGGCGGCTCGGTGGTCTTGAGGTTCTCGGCCACGGCCAGCTCCCACCCGGTCTCCTCGCGCACCTTGTCCACCTCGACGCCTGGGTGAATCTGGGTGAGCATGAGCTCGCAGCTGTCGGCGTCGGGCTCGAGCACGCCGAGGTCGGTGATCACCGCGGTGGGACCGCGGCCACGGAAGCCGAGCCGCTCGCGCGCCCCCGGTCCGTCGCCGTGGCCGACCGTGGTGACGAAGTCGAGCTTCTCGACGAATGTCCGCTTGGCATGGGGGGCGATCACGATCACCTCTCCGCAACTCGCGGCGATCTCGGGGGCACCGCCCGCACCCGGCAGCCGCGTCTTCGGATTCGCGTACTCGCCGATCACCGTCGAGTTGAGATTGGCGTGGCGATCGATCTGGGCCGCACCCAGGAAGGCCACGTCGATCCGTCCCGCGCCGATCCAGTAGCTGAACATCTCGGGCACCGACACGATCGAGTCGGCCGTCTCGGCCAGCTCTCCGTCGCCGATCGAGAGCGGGATGTGGAACGGCTTGGCGCCGATCGTCCCCGACTCGTAGACGAGGATCAGCTCGGGGTTGTGGACCATGCGGGCGAGCAGCGCGGCCGTGCTCGGGCGGCCCACGCCGATGAACACCGTCTTGGTGTTGCGCAGCCGGCGCGCGGCGACGATCGTCTGGACCTCTCCGGCGGTGATCTCGGTGCTCGTGGCGCTCATGTCTTGGACACCCCCTTACCCAGGACGTTCTCTTCCATCCACGCCCGGAACTGATCGCGGTCGCGGCTCATCTTGTCCCAGAACCGGTAGAAGTCGTTGTCGCGGTCGGTGATGCCGAGGCTGTAGGAGGGGCGGGATCCACCGGGCGCCTCGGACACCGCGCTGATCACCCACTCGGGGATCACGATCCCGCCGGGCCGGAGCTCGAGCTGATCGACGATCCGCTCGACCGTCACCAGCGAGCGCGCGGCAGCCAGCACCGCCTCCTTCTGCACCCCCGGGATCCCCCACAGCTGGACGTTGCCGTCGCGGTCGGCCTCCTGAGCGTGGACAATCGCCACGTCGGGTCGCAGCGCCGGCACGGCGGTCAGCGTCTCCCCGGTGAACGGACAGGTGATCGGCGCCACCGTGGTGTGCGCCATCAGGTCTGTCCCCACGTAGCCACGCATGATCGCGCACGGCATGCGCGCAGCACCGGCGGCGTAGCGATTGGCCATCCCGGCGTGAGAGTGCTCCTCGATCTCGACCGGGTGCGGCCAGCCGTTCTCAACCACGTCGCGGAAGCGATGAAGTCCCCCCACCCCCGGATTGCCGCCGTAGGAGAAGACGAGCCGGCGCGCCACGCCCATCCCGATCATCTGGTCGTAGAGCAGATCGGGCGTCATCCGGATCAGCTCGAGCTCGCGCCGGCCCTGACGGATCAGCTCGTGCCCCGCCTCGAACGGGATCAGGTGGGTGAAGCCTTCGAGCGCCACTGAGTCGCCGTTGCCGACCAGCTCGGCCACGGCGTCGTGGAGCGGCATCAGTTCGGCCAATGCGCCCCCCGCAATCGTTCGCATCGTGAACGTCCGATCACATACCGAACTGTACTGCTTCGGCTGGCTACCCGCCCGGGCGTCCCGGTGCGCCGGGCGAAGCGGATCGTCGCCCCACCGTGCACGGGCGCGAGGGACGCCCGGGCGGGTGGCGCAGCCTCGCTTGGGAGCTGGCGCGGGCCGACGGGTGGCGCAGCCTCGCTTGAGCTAGCGCGGGCCCAGCGTGACGGTGCGGTTCCGGGACGCAGCAAGGCCGGCGAGGGTCTGGGGGATCAGGAGGGCGAGGAGCACGATCAGCGCGGGGGTCCAGGAGCCGCTAAGGTCGTGCACGGCGCCGATCGCCAGCGGCGCCGCCGCGGCGAGCAGGTAGCCGACGCTCTGGACCAACGTCGAGAGCCCGGCGGTGGTGCTGACGCTCCCTCCGCGCAGCACGATCAGGGTCAGCGCCAGCGGGAACGAGGCGTTCTGCCCGATCCCGAGCAGGACCACCCACAGGTACGGCAGCGTGGTGGGTGCCAGGATCACGCCGAGCCAGCCGGCCGCGATCAAGGCCACGAACACGAGCACCAGCCGGCTCTGGTCGCGCATGCGGGTGGCCAGCGAGGGCACGGTGAGGGCCGGTGGAAGGCCGCAGAGCAGCGCGAGGCTGAGCAGGAAGCCGGCCGCGGAGCTGCTCTTACCGTGGCTATGGAACACGCTGGGCAGCCAGGCCAGCGTGGCGTAGAAACCCGCCGACTGGGTGGCGAAGAACAATGTGACTGCCCACGCCACCTTGTCGTGCAACAGGGCGCGGGCGCCGGCCACGCGACCGGGATCGGCGTCCGGGCCGGTGCCCCCCTCGGGCGTACGGCGGCCGAGCTGGGGTGACCAGACGAGCACGGCGACCGCCGCCGGCAGCGCCCACACGGCCAGTCCGGGACGCCAGCCCCCGCCGAAGGCATCGGCCACGGGCGCGGAGATGCCTGCGGCCAGCGCGGCGAAGCCGACCAGCGCGGTCGTGTAGAGGCCGGTGATCAGCCCCACACGCTCGGGAAACGAGCGCCTGGCGAGCACCGGGAGCAGGACGTTTCCGACCGCGATCGCCGCTCCGGCCAGTGCCGTCCCGACGAACAGGAAGCCGACGCCTGGGATCAGACGCACGAGTAGCCCCGCCAGCAGGACGACCAGCGCCGCCGCCGCGGTGGCCTGGGCGCCGATCCGCCGGGAGAGCACGGTCGCGATCGGCGCCAGCGCACCGAAGCACAGCACGGGCAGCGTGACCAGCACACCGGCGGCGGTGGCCGACAGTCCATTGCCGGCGCGGATTCGGTCGATCAGCGGGCCGATGCCGGCCGCCGCCGGACGCAGGTTGCTGGCCAGCAGCACCATGCCAATCGCCAGCAGCACCGACGAGGGCGGCCGCTGGATGGGAAAGCGGTTCAATCGACCGTCTTCAGCGGGTCGCCGAGCTCGCCGCCGGCGAGCCATTCGGCGCCGCGCCGGTACAGGCGCTGCACTGC
>JAFAYP010000115.1 GCA_019240305.1 Solirubrobacterales bacterium | reverse complement strand
TCACTCGAGATCGATGCCTCGGCGTCGTGGAGCTGGGCGTTCAGGCTGTCAACCTGCTCGGTGGTCGTCGCGCTCGCGAGCTGCCTCAGCAGCGAGGTCCGCAGCGCTCGTGCGTCGGACAGCGCACGCTGGGTGGCGTCGTACTGGCCCGTGATGTCCTGGGTCGCGTCGGTGCGCGAGAGCACCGAGGCGTAGGTGAGCGAGGACAGTCGGGTCATGGCCTGCCCGAGCGAGCCGCTCGGCACGCTCAGCTGGAAGTTGGCGTAGCCGTCGGGTCCACCGGTCTGGGTGATCGTGGAGCTCTCGACGATCCCGTTCAGGGAACCGATCACGTCGTACACCTGCTGCGCCACGGCGTCGATCCGGTTGGGCGAGGCGGCGAGCTGGAGCTGCGCGGACTGCACGACCTTGCGCCCCGTGGTGGGGGGCTGGAGCGTCGAGGTCGAATGCGAGGGAGCCGAGGCCGCGGCGGTGCTCGCGGGCGCGCTCGAACCGGCACTGCCCGCGCTCGAGGACGTGCTCGACTCGCTGCTGAACGCGGACGCGGGCGCGGCTGACGACGACGACTCCGACGAGGCGCCTCCGTGCACGCTCCCGGCCACGATCACGATGCCCACGATCACCGCCACCCCGGCGGCCAGCGCGCCGCTGGCCTGCCAGAAACCGGTCGGCCTACGACGGCGCCGGGGCGGCTTGGGCGCCGCGGAGGCGGGCCGGGCGAAGCGCCGGGACACCCGCTGGTCCATCGAGGAGGCAAAGGCCGGCGGAACCGGCGGGCGCTCGGCGCTCAGCAGCAGCGCGATCTCGGCCATCTCGGCGTACTCGGCGGCGACCGGGTCGCCGGCCAGCACCGCGTCGATCGCGTCGAGCGTGGCGGCGATCTGAGGATCGATCGGTTCGTCGTGGTCAAGCAGTCGCATTGCAGGCCTTCCTGAGCTTCTCCATCGTGCGGTACAGCAGCGTGCCGGCGTTCGATTCGCTGACCCCGAGCACCCGGGCGAGCTCGGCGTTGGACAGCCCGGCGTGGAACTTCAGCGCGACGATCTCCCGCTCGCGCCCGGACAGCCCGGCCAGCGCGGCCTGCACCGCGGTGCGGCGGAGCGTCACCTCGGCGCCCTCGGAGCCCTCGGGCTCGGCCACCTCAGCCGCGTCGGCGGGATCGGTGAGCAGAGTGGCGGTCCGCCGGCGCCGGCGCAGCTCATCCAGCGCGGCGTTACGAGCGATCCCGAACAGCCAGGCCCGCTCCTCGCCCCGCCGGCGGTCGAACGTCCGCCGGCGGCGATACGCGCGCTCGAACGCGAGCGCGGTCACGTCCTCGGCCGCGGCGGGATCGCGCAGCAGCGTGCACACATACGCGTAGACGTCGTCGCGGCATGATCGGTAGAGCGACTCGAAGCGCTCCCAGGTGCCCGGAGCGGAGGTCGGGGCGGTCATCGTCTCGGTCACACCCTCACTACGCACGGGGGCAGGATCCATCACGTCACGAGTTGTGCAAAAAGTCTCGGGTCGTTGGTGATCACCCCGGTCACCCCGAGGGCTTCGAGCTTTCGCAGCTGCGCCAGCTCGTCCACCGTCCACACGTACACCTCGCCGCCGGCCGCGCGCACCGAGCGGACCAGGCGGGGGGTGATGAGCCGCCAGTGGGCCATCAGGGCGTCGCAGCGCCCGGCCCTGATTGCCCGCGCGGCACGCCCGGGGAGCAGCGCCCGCATCACTATCAACGCGACGAGCGCCGGCAGTCGGGTCGCCCGGGAGCGGAACGGATCGCGCGTCAGCTTGGGCACGGACCATCCAAGCCGCACCCCCGGCTCGGCTGCGCGCAGCCGCGCGAGGCTTTCCTCGTACTGGCTCGAGATCAGCGTGCGCTCGAGCAGCCCGTGCTCGCGCAGCGCCTTAAGCACGTCCCGCTCGTACCCCGGCAGCTTCAAGTCGACGTCGAGCTCGACCCCGGCGAACGTCTCCGAGGCCAGGTAGGCCAGCGCCTCCTGAAGCGTGTGCGCCGCGCGCGAAGCGCCATCGACCCAGTCGTGGGCCAGGATCAGCCGCTCGCCGTGCTCCTCGCGCAGCACGTCGAACTCGATCATGTCGACGCCGGCCGCCACCGCCGCGTCGAAGCTCGCGAACGTGTTGCCCGGCGCGATCAGGTCAGCGCCCTTGTGCCCAACCCGGCGCAGCTTCGCTACTTCTGGCATCCCGGGCACCAGTACGTCGTTCGGTTGGCGTCGCCCTGCCCGCGCGCGACGATCGCCGTCCCGCACCGCGGACACGGCCGGCCGGCGTGGCCGTACACGCGCGGCTGGATGGCCCGGTGGCCCTCTCTCGCCGAGCGCATCATCCGCGGGCGCACGCCGTCGATGATCGCCATCGCCTCCTCATCGCTCACCGAGTCCACCCGGCGCCACGGATCGATCGCGGCCTCCCAGCAGCCCTCGGCCTTCCAGATGTTGCCGATGCCCGCCACGTTGCGCTGATCGAGCAGAGCATCGCCGACGAAGCGCGTCTGGTCATCGCCGCGCAAGCGCCGCAGGAACTGCTCGGAGTCGAACTGCGCCGCCAGCACGTCGGGCCCGAGCGCCGCCAGTCGCTGATCGAAGCGCGTCCGCGCCTCGGTCATCAGCTCGAGCAGCGGGCCGTCGAACTGAACGACCTCGTGGCCGGCCGAGCGCAGCACGATCCAGGCTCGCCGGGCCGAGCGTCCCCACCGACGACCAGGTGCGTACACGCCCCACACGCCCACCATCCCGAGGTGCGAATGGAGCACCAGGTCCCCCTCGAAGCGCAGGAACAGGTGCTTGCCGTGCGTGTCGACGCTCACGACCTTCCGGTCGGCCAGCCGGGCCGGCCAGCGATCGAGCGCGTGGCGTGGATGGGGGGTCTCGATCGACTCGGGCACGCGGCCCTCGAGCACGGGACGGATCCGGTTGGCCGCGTGCGCAATCGTGTCGCCCTCGGGCATCGGCCGCCCTCAGGCGCTCAGCGTCAACCGCCGCGGCCCCTGCTGGAAGCCGAGGGCGATCAGCACCGACCCGAGCGGTGAAGACAGCGCCGACTCGCCGTCCACCTTCTCCAGAGCGATCCGGCGCAGGCGACCGGCTCGGACCTGCTCGGTCACCGCCACCAGCGCCGGCTCGAGGCGCGGATCGTCATAGCCGACGAGCGTCTGGAGCGCGCGTCCGCCTCGCTCGAGGTACAGGATCGGCTCGCCTTCGCTGATGACCACGTACGCCCCCGCGACCCGGGCGGGCCGGCGCGGGTGGACGGGGTGGGCGGGGTCCTCTTCACGGGTGGGCCAGGCGAGCGCGGCGCCATAGGGCTGCGCCGGATCAACCGCGGCCAGCACGACCGGCGGGTCGTCGCCGCCACCGATCGCCCGCAGCCGCTCGACCGCCCCCGGCAGCGCGAACTGCGCGCCGCCCAATCCCTCCACGAAATAGCCCCGCCGGGCCACGCCCAGGGTCTCGAGCTGCGAGAGCTCCGGATAGATGCCACTGAAGGCGCCGGGCAGCCCCTCGGCCCGCACCTGCTCGCGGGTGAGAATCCCGTAGCGCTCGAGCATCAGCTCGGCGATCGCCCGCCGCCGAGCGGCTGGATCAGCGGCGCCGCGGAACAGCGGCTCGGTCAGCGACCACCGACCCTGCACCTGCGCCGAGGCGCCCGCCCCGCGCCGGCGCGCGGCGAACCGGCCGGGCCGGGCCGCGCCGCGCACACGCTCGCGCTGGGCCCGGGCCAGGGTCAGCCGCGGTGCGCGCAGCGGCGCGAACGCGTCGTTGGTCGCCTCGCCCGCCCAGGCCAGGTCCCACAGCGCCTCCTGGAGCTCCTCGGGAGCGAGCTCGACGTCGACCAGCAGGTCGGTGAAGAAGCACGCGCCCGCTGCCAGCCGGCCCCGCACCGCCTCGTGCCCCGGCGAATCGAGCCCCCCAGAACCCCCCTGCACCGGCGGCGGACCCAGCACCGCCAGATCCTCCCGGAAGTACAGGACGACTCGGCCGGAATGGCGCCCCAGCGCGCCGGCCCCGATCCACACCAGCTCGCCGGCGGCGCACAGCTGATCCATCCACGCCGGCGAGTACGCCCCGGTCCGGCGCGGCAGCACGTCGCGCTCCCACACCTCGACGGGCAGGGCCAGGCCCTGGAGCGGGACGAGCACCTCGCGCAGGCGGTCGATGCCCGCGCCGCTCGCGGGGTGGCGGTCGACGCCCTGCCAGGCGGGCAGGAAGCGGGCCAGCGCGCGCTGGTCGACCGGCTCGACCTCCTTGCGGAGCACCGCAAGCGAGGCACGGCGTAGCCGCCGCAGGACCTCCGGATCGCACCACTCGCGATCTGTCCCGCCTGGACGGAGCTCGCCGCGTACGAGTTCGCTGTCACGCTCGAGCCCCTGGAGGACGGCCGTGCAGTCGACGCCGTAGCGCGCCCGCAGATCCTCGGCAGTGAGTGGGCCGTGGGTGGCCGCATAGCGGCGGACCAGTCTGGCCAGCGCGTCGGGAACGTCCTCGAGGAAGGCGGCGGGCAGTCCGCCGGGTGGTGCGGCACCGAGCGCGTCGCGGTACAGCCCGGCATCGGCCGCGTCGATCCAGCGCTCCTCTCCCGCCAGACGCACCTTGATCGCGCGCCGCTCGCGCAGCAGCTCCTCGAGCATCGCCGCCGCTTGCAGTCCCTCGAGGACCCGCAGCTCCGCCTCCGCCGCGGTCAGATCTCCAACGCCCCGCAGCACGTCGTGCAACCCATCCCGCGAGGTGGCCCGCCGCATGTCCGACAGGAACTGAAGGTCGTCCTCGACCTGCTCCAGCGCGCCCGGGTCGATCAGATCGCGCAGCTCCTCCTGTCCCAGCAGCTCGCGCAGCAGCTCGCGATCGAGCGACAGCGCCGCCGCCCGGCGCTCGGCGTTGGGCGTGTCGCCTTCGTACATGTAGGTGGCCACGTAGTCAAAGAGCAGACTCGACGCAAAGGGAGAAGCGGTCGGCGTCTCGACCTCGATCAGCGAGATCTCACGGCGGTGCAGAGCGGTGAGCAGCTCGACCAGCCCGGGGACGTCGAGGACGTCGCGCAGGCACTCGCGGTAGGTCTCGAGGATCACCGGGAACTCGCCGTACTTCTTGGCCACCTCCAACAGCGACTGGGCCTTCAGTCGCTGCTGCCAGAGCGGGGTCCGCCGGCCGGGCCGCGCCCGCGGGATGAGCAGCGAGCGGGCGGCGTTCTCGCGAAAGCGCGCGCCGAACAGCGCGCTCGCCGAGAGCTCCGCCACGACGGCGTCCTCGATCTCGTCGGGCTCGAGCATCACCAGGTCCGCCCCGGGCGGCTCCTCCGCGTCGGGCAGGTGGACGATGATCCCGTCGTCTGACCAGATCGCATCGGACTCCAGACCCAGCTGGTCGCGGATCCGCGCGCTCAGCGCGAGCCCCCAGGCCGCGTGCACGCGCCCCCCGAACGGGCTGAGAACACAGAGCCGCCAGTCGCCGATCTCGTCGCGGAAGCGCTCGACCACGATCGCCCGGTCGGACGGGATCACCCGGGTGGCCTGCTGCTGCTCGCGCAGGAAATCGAGCAGGTTCCTGGCCGCTCGCTCATCCAGGTCATAGCCCTCCGACAGCGCCGCCGGCGTCTGCTCGACCGCCCAGCGTGAGAACGCACCGATCGCCGCGCCGAGCTCCTTGGGCCTGCCCACCCCGTCGCCCTTCCAGAACGGGACCGCACCCGGAAGCCCGGGAGCCGGCGTGACGATCACCCGGTCACGGCCGATCTCCTCGATCCGCCAGGTGCTCGCCCCGAGCAGGAAGGTCTGGCCCGGCCGGGCCTCGTAGACCATCTCCTCGTCGAGCTCGCCCACCCGGCGGCCATCAGGCAAGGTGACGGAGTAGAGCCCTCGGTCGGGGATCGTGCCGGCGTTGGTCACCGCGAGCTGCCGCGCGCCCCGCCGGGCCCGGATCGTCCCGTGCACCCGATCCCAGACGATGCGCGCGCGCAGCTCGGAGAACTCGGTGCTCGGGTAGCGGCCGTCGAGCATGTCGAGCACGTTCTCGAGCTGCTTACGGCTGAGCTCGGCGTACGAATGGGTTCGGGTCACGAGCGCGTACAGCTCGTCGACGTCCACGGGGCGGTCTTCCGGAGCGGCCGCCGCGATCGCCACGATCTGCTGTGAGAGCACATCGAGCGCATTGCGCGGCACCACGGTCGTCTCGATCTGACCCTCGCGCATCCGCCGGGCCACCACGGCGCACTCGAGCAGGTCGGCGCGGAACTTGGGGAAGATCCTCCCGCGGCTGACGTCTCCGACCGAATGTCCGGCCCGCCCGATCCGCTGCAGCCCGCGTGCGACCGACTTCGGCGACTCGACCTGGATGACCAGATCCACGGCGCCCATGTCGATGCCCAGCTCGAGGCTCGAGGTGGCGACCAGGCACGGCAGCTCGCCCGCCTTGAGCATCTCCTCGACCACGAGGCGCTCCTCCCGGGCGAGCGACCCGTGGTGGGCGCGGGCGATCTCGTGCTCGGAAAGCTCGTTCAGCCGCAAGGCCAGGCGCTCGGCCGCCCGCCGGTTGTTCACGAACAGGATCGTCG